>JBKBNR010000201.1:0-5686 GCA_046295315.1 Hyphomicrobiaceae bacterium | reverse complement strand
CGGAAACCGCATCATTCTCTATGTGGTCAAGGCTATCGTGGCGATGATCGACTGGCGGCTCGATGCCGCCGCCGCCGCCGCACTCGCCAATTTCGGCGATCGCGGGCACGGTTTCGAGTTCGAGCGCGGCGCATCGATGGACGACCTGGCGGCGCGGCTCACCGCGCGCGGGCATCGGGTCGTGCGCGATGACCTGACCTCGGGCCTGCACATCGTCATGCGCCGGAATGGCAGGCTCGAAGGCGGCGCCGATCCGCGGCGGGAAGGGCTGGCCACGGGGGACTGAGCCGTATCGCAGGTTCAGTTCCGACATTACGACATGAAAGGACCCTTGCCGTGATTGGCGGACCCGGACTCTTTCGCTGGTTGTTGCGCCGCCGTGTGGTGACACTTGGCGTGCAGGGCGCCGTCGTGGATGGCGAGGGGCGCTTTCTGCTGGTGCGGCACGGCTACCGCCCCGGCTGGCATTTCCCAGGTGGTGGGGTCGAGATCGGCGAGCCGGTGGCGGCGGCGCTGCGGCGCGAACTGGTCGAGGAAGTCGGGGTCATCCTCGACGGCCCGCCGAAGCTGTTCGCCATCTACTCGCACTTCGTCGCCTATCCGGGCGATCACATCGCCGTATTCATCGTCGAGAGCTGGCAACGGCCGCATGTGCCGGCCGCATCGTACGAGATCGCGGAGCAGGGATTCTTCAGCCCCGCTGACCTGCCGCCCGAGGCGACCGACGGGACGCGACGGCGGATCGGTGAAATCGTCGGCGCGCGTCGGCCTGACCGCGCATGGTAAGTCCCGGCGTCACCCCGTTCCCTTGGTCGCACGCTCGCGGTGCACCAGGTAGATGCCGGCCGCCGAAATGATCATCGCGCCGGCAATGGTGTAGACGTCGGGAACGTCGCCGAACACGGCGTACCCAAGGCCTGCCATCATGACGAACTGCGCGTAGAGGAACGGGGCGACAGCGGAAGCCGGCGCCAGTCCGTAGGCCAGAATGAACAGATAATGGCCGATACCGCCGAGAATGCCGAGCGATAGCAGCATCACCCACGTCGAGGCATCCGCCGGCCAAACCCAATGTGCAATCGCCAGCGGCGCGCCGAACAACGTGCCGACGAACATCGAGTAGAACAGCGTCACGAGAGGCGCATCGAAACGCGAGAGGTGGCGTGTCTGCAGCATGAAGAGTGCATACGCAAGCATGCCGAGCAGCGAGTAGACGACGCCAGGCGACATGTCCTCAGCGCCAGGTCGCACAGCAACGAGGATGCCGCTAAAGCCGACCAAGATCGCCACCATGCGCCGCCATCCTACCCACTCGCCGAGCAGCGGGCCGGCAAGCAGGGCGACGACGAGCGGCGCCATGAACACGATCGTGATGGTCTGATCCAGGCGCAGCGTCTGCAACGCCAGAAAGTTGAAGACGGTCGTCGCCGCCATCAGCGTCGAGCGCACGAGTTGCTGGCCGAGTTTCCGCGTCGAGAACAGGTTTGTCACATTCATGATGCCGAACGCCGGCACCAGTGCGAGCAGCAACACGAACTGGACGAGGAACCGCATCCACGACATCTGCGCCACCGGTATGGTGTGGCGTTCGGAGAGCAGCTTGGCGGTCGTATCGAGACATGAGAAGAAGGCCAGCGCCAGCAGCATCAAGCCGATGGCGCTGAGGCGATCGCGCGACTGCGGTCGTGCCGGTGGGCTTGGTTCGGACATAGTCGGTGTCTCGGGATTGCATCGCCGCGACAGGTGTTCGCGCCGGTCAGGCTTATAGGCATCTATCGGATCGATAAACAACGGCGCCGGCCTCGGCGGCGCGGCGTCCAGCGGGAGTCCGCAGCGTGACCTGGGATACGAAAGTTTTTCGCTACTGCGAGCGCGGTGTCGATCCCTCGTTCTGGGCGGAGCCGCTAAATGCTGTCAGCAACGGGGCTTTCATCATCGCCGCCGTCGCCGCGGCAATTTCGCTCTCGCGAGACGCACGCGGTACGCATGCGCGGAGCGAATGGCTGTTGATCGGCTTGCTCATGGCCATCGGCGTCGGCAGCTTCCTGTTTCATACGTTTGCGACGCGCTGGGCGGCGCTGGCCGACGTGGTCCCCATCGGCGTTTTCATGCTGGCCTACCTCGGCTACGCGCTGCGCCGCTTCATCGGGCTCGGCTGGGTCTTCGTCGCCGCCGGTCTCGGCGTATTCGTCGCCGCGATGCAACTCGCCGAGGGCATCGACTGCCGTCCGGCGCTGCTCAGTGTTACCGCCGCGGCGCGCGGCCCCTGCCTCAACGGCACGGTCGGCTATCTGCCGGCGTTCGCTGCGATGGTGCTCATTGGTTTTGTGCTGCAACGGAAAGGGCACGCGGCTGCCCGCTATCTACTGACGGCGGCTGCGGTTTTCCTGATGTCGATGTTCTTCCGTACCGTCGACATCGAGATCTGCGCTCTGACGCGGCTCGGCGGGCGGGCGCTGGGCACCCATTTCCTCTGGCATGTGCTCAACGCCACGACGCTCTACCTGCTGGTCGTGGCGGCGATCCGGCATGGCGCAGCGGGAAGGCTGCGGGCGGCGCCTGCGGGACCGGTCCCGCGCCCGGCAGGAGGGACACCCTCCTGACCGCCCGTCTTTTGGGAGTCTGGCACAGGGGGACGCGGACACCGACGCCGGACCAGCGCCGCCCACGATTTGTGACGCCCACCGCCTTTTGTAGCTGCACGCCGTGCAACTGCGGTTCAAGGGGCAAGGTGCAGAAAGAGGGAGACCGAGGGACGCGTCCCTCGGGCGGGTCGAGGGGCGGCAGCCCTTCTCGCGGAACGCGAACGCCGCCTGCCGTACCTCACCCACCCCACCCACCATCTTGCCTAGCACGCCGTCGCCGTGCGTTCGCTGCAGGCAGCGTCTATTCCGCCGCCTGCGTCTTGCCGGCCTTCGGTTTTCCTCGGTGTTTGGGGGAGGCGGCAACATCGGCCGACCGGGGCGCGGCGCGGCGGCCGAGCAGGTCACGCAGATACCGCCCCGTGTAGCTCGCGTCGCACGCGGCGACAGTTTCGGGTGTGCCCTCTACAACTACCGTGCCGCCGCCGTCGCCGCCTTCGGGGCCCATGTCGATGATCCAGTCGGCGGTTTTGATGACCTCGAGATTGTGCTCGATGATGGCGACGGTGTTGCCGGCGTCGGCCAGTTCGTGCAGCACCTCGAGCAGCTTGGCGACATCGTGGAAATGCAGGCCCGTGGTCGGCTCGTCGAGAATGTAGAGCGTGCGTCCCGTGGCGCGGCGCGACAGCTCCTTGGCCAGCTTGATGCGTTGCGCTTCACCGCCCGACAGCGTCGTCGCCTGCTGGCCGACCTTGATGTAGCCGAGGCCAACGCGGGCCAGCGTCTCCATCTTGTCGCGGATCGAGGGGACAGCCTTGAAGAAATCGGCCGCTTCTTCGACCGTCATGTCGAGCACGTCGGCGATCGATTTGTCGCGGAAGCGCACCTCCAGCGTTTCGCGATTGTAGCGGCGACCCTTGCACTGATCGCAGGTGACGTAGACGTCCGGCAGGAAGTGCATTTCGATCTTGATGACGCCGTCGCCCTGGCAGGCTTCGCAGCGCCCGCCCTTGACGTTGAACGAGAAGCGGCCCGCCTGATAGCCGCGTGACTTCGCCTCGGGAAGTCCGGCGAACCATTCGCGGATCGGCGTGAAGGCGCCGGTGTACGTGGCGGGGTTGGAGCGCGGTGTGCGGCCGATGGGCGACTGGTCGATGTCGATAACCTTGTCGAGATGTTCGAGCCCCAGGATGCGGTCGTGCTCGCCCGGATGCTCGCGCGAGTTGTTCAAGCGCCGCGCGACGGCTTTGTAGGCGGTGTCGATCAGCAAGGTCGATTTGCCCGAGCCCGAGACGCCGGTGACGCAGGTCATGAGGCCGAGCGGAATTTCGGCGGTGACGTTCTTCAGGTTGTTGGACCGCGCGCCGACCACGGTCAGCGATTTGCCGTTGCGCTGGCGGCGCGCCGTCGGCACCGGAACCTGACGCACGCCGGAGAGATATTGGCCGGTCAGGCTCTGCGGGTCAGCGACGATATCGGCGGGCGCGCCTTGCGAGACGATTGCGCCACCATGCACGCCGGCGCCGGGGCCGATGTCGACGACATAGTCGGCGGAAAGTATCGCATCCTCGTCGTGCTCGACGACGATGACCGTATTGCCGAGATCGCGCAGGTGCTTCAGCGTCGTGAGCAGGCGGTCGTTGTCGCGCTGGTGCAGGCCGATGGAGGGTTCGTCGAGCACGTAGAGCACGCCGGTGAGGCCCGAGCCGATCTGTGAGGCGAGGCGGATGCGCTGGCTTTCACCGCCCGATAGCGTGCCGGACGACCGCGACAGCGACAGGTACTCGAGGCCGACATCGTTGAGGAAGCGCAGCCGCTCGGTGATCTCTTTGAGAATGCGCGTTGCGATCTCGGTCTGCTGTTTCGTGAGAGTGGCTGGCAACTCCGCGAACCACTGGCCGGCCTTGCGGATCGTCATGTCGCCGACCTCGCCGATGTGCTTGCCGCCGACTTTGACGGAGAGCGCCTGCGGCTTCAAACGATAGCCGCCGCAGGCCTCGCACGGATGCGCGCCCTGATAGCGCGACAATTCCTCACGCACCCACTCGCTGTCGGTTTCGCGCCAGCGCCGCTCGATGTTGCGGATGACGCCCTCGAATGTCCTCGAGGTGGTGTAGTTGCGCGTGCCGTCGAAGTAAGTGAAGGCGATTTCTTCTTCACCCGATCCGTAGAGAATGGCGAGCTGCACGTGCTTCGGCAGCTTCTCCCACGGCGTCGACATCTTGACCTTGTAATGACGCGCCAGGGCTTCCAGCGTCTGCTCGTAATAGGGCGATGTGGCGCCGGTCTTGGCCCACGGATAGACGGCACCCTCTGCAAGCGAGATCGCGCCGTCCGGCACCACGAGATCGGGCTCGAACTGCAACTCGGTGCCGAGGCCGTCGCACGTCGGGCAGGCGCCGGCGGGGGCGTTGAACGAGAACAGGCGCGGCTCGATCTCGTCGATGGTGAAACCGGACACGGGACAGGCGAAGCGCGCCGAAAAAGTGATGCGCTCGTGGGTTTCGTTCTTGCTCTTGTTGGCGCCTTCGGTGTCGCCTTTGGCGAGTGGCTTGTCGGCGAATTCGGCGAAGGCGAGACCTTCGGAAAGCCCGAGCGCGGTCTCGAAGCTGTCGGCCAGACGGTTGCCGAGGTCCTTCTTCACGACCAAGCGGTCGACCACCACGTCGATGTCGTGCTTGAACTTCTTGTCGAGCTTCGGCGCGTCGGCGATCTCGTAGAAGGTGCCGTTGATCTTGACGCGCTGGAAACCCTTCTTCTGCAGTTCGGCAAGTTCCTTCTTGAACTCGCCCTTGCGACCGCGCGAGATGGGGCTGAGCAGATAGAGGCGCGTGCCTTCAGGCAGCGCCAGCACGCGGTCGACCATCTGGCTGACGGTCTGGCTTTCGATCGGCAGACCGGTGGCGGGTGAATAGGGCACGCCGACGCGGGCGAAGAGCAGGCGCAGGTAGTCGTAGATCTCCGTCACTGTGCCGACCGTCGAGCGTGGATTTTTGCTCGTGGTCTTCTGCTCGATCGAGATGGCCGGAGAGAGGCCGTCGATCTGGTCGACATCGGGCTTCTGCATCATCTCGAGAAACTGGCGCGCGTAGGCCGAAAGGCTC
>JBKBNR010000200.1:0-5743 GCA_046295315.1 Hyphomicrobiaceae bacterium | reverse complement strand
GACCAGGTCGACGACCTGGTCCACCCAGCCGTCGAGGGCGCGCTCGTCCTTGATAGCAAGATATGTGAGCGCGACCGGTGGCCACGACAATTTCGCCGCGTTGAACTTGGCTTGCACCCGCGCCAACGCGACCGGCGCGATCTCCGCCAGCCGTCCTTTCAACGTGTAGCGTCGCTTGGCGACCGGTGCTGCCGCATTCGAGACAGATGACCAACGATTTTGCGCCGCCTCTTCCAACTTGATTTCAGCCGACCAGGCTTCAGGCCCAGTCGAAGCCGCCGCCTGTTGCGGAATTGCGAAAGGGATGGCATCGGGCGGCAGGAACGTGAACCGGTCGTAGGGCGCGAGCACCGTCGCCGGTGCGGCGGTTGCATTCGTGGACCGCAACATCGGTTCAACCGAAACGAGGGTGGGGCGCAATCCCTCGGCAGCGTCGACCGACGGACGCGATGTCGCATCATCCGACCGCGGCACGAATGCGACGATCGCCATCGCACCCAAGATTGCCGACAACGCGGTCGTGGCGATGAAGTACCGGTTGCTCACGTCCATCACTCGCTCGTCGAAAAAGCCTGTTCCGACGAGCGAGACAATGACTGATTCGCGGCGATTTTTGGAAACCCATGTGCAACTTGTCCCACGGGTCCTCAAACGTTACAGCGAGCATAAACGATGGGTGCGTTTTGCTCGCTGCATTTCGAATATGCGTGGCGTTTCCCGACAACGAAAATCGGCGAAACGGTGTACGCTCCGCCATTTCTATTTCCGATCAGAAGTCGTTTTCTACTGGGCCGCAAACCGTGCTTCGTCGCCATGCTCGACTGCTGGCGGGTAGACGCGATGATCGAGTTCGCACAACCCGCCGCCCAGGTTCTGATGATGCCAGAGCTGCGTTGCAAGCACGCTGGCGAAGCCCATCGAATTGAAGAAGTGCCAAGGCTTCATCTGCCCGGTCCGCATAAGAGCGTAGAAACGGCGCACTTTGACGACGTCGAAATAGCCGGTCTTGCGCAGGCTTTCCTCGCTCAACAGTTGCGCCACATAGGGCGGCGCGTTGTCGACGAAGCTCTCGGCGAACGGCGCGCGGAACATCGCTTTCGGGCGCATCGCGATCTCGTGCGGCAGCCAGCGCGACGACGCCTTGCGCAGCAGATACTTGTCCATCGTCAAGCCGCGTATTTTCCAGCGCGGTGCAAGACGAGACGTCAGCCTAATGAGGTTTTCATCGAGGAACGGGTAGCGCGTCTCGACGCTGTTCGCCATGGCCACGCGATCGCCCTTGTGGTTGAGCAGCAGCCCCGCGAGAAAGATCTTGTAGCCGACGTAGAGCGACTGGTTGAGCGGCGCCCACCGCTCGATCTTCGCGCGGTCGAGCTCGAGATCGTCGTAGGCGCGCCGCCCACCGAGCTGGTCGAACATCTCGGCTGAATAGAATGCCTGCCGCGACGTGCCGACCAGATGATAGAGATCCGATTGCGCCTGGATGCCGCCCATCTTCTCGTCGTTCGCGGCGAGTTCGGCAAAGGTCACGGATGGCGTCAACGCCTTGCGCAGCAACCGGCTGGCGATGCGCGGCGGCGTGCGGCTGCCGAGTGCCAGCTTGTGCGCGATGCCCTGAATCTTAAACCATACGTATCCGGCCAGGGCTTCGTCGGAACCTTCGCCCGTCAGCGCCACCTTGTAACCATTGTCGTGCACCGAACGCGCCAGCGCATGCAGCGCCGCGCACGAGGTGTCGATCACCGGGCAGTCGGCGGCCGACACCAGCGACGGATAGACGTTGGAAATCAGCTTCGGATTGGCCTCGACGAAGTGCGGAATGGTGCCGATGTGGCGTGATGCGACGAGCGCCTTGTCGCTCTCGTCGAGCTTCTTGTTCGGCACTTTCACCGTGAAGCTCGGCATCGGCCGGCCGAGAACGCTCGTCGCCTGCGCCATGACGGCGGCGGAATCGATACCGCCCGACAGGTATCCGACCACCGGCACGTCGGCGCGCAATCGCACTTCCACGGCGCGGCGGAACGTCGCCTCGAACTCGTCGACGAGTTTGCCTTCGTCGGCGGGATCGTCCTCGTCACCGGCATCGGGGAACTCGAAATCCCAGTAGCAGCGGTCGACGATGTCGGCTGCCCCGCCACCGGACGAGAGCTCGATGCGCAGCATGTGGCCGGGCAGCACGGATTCGATACCGGCGTACATTGTACGGCGGCGCGGCATGGCGAAGAACGTGAAGATGTGGTCGATGCCCATCGGATCAACCTCGGCGCGGACCTCTCCGGAGGCCAGAATCGCCTTGATCTCGGAGCCGAAATAGAGCGTGTCGCCACGCCGCGCGATGTGCAGCGGGCAAATGCCGGTGCGGTCGCGCGCCAGGATCAGCCGGCGGCGCGCGATGTCGTAGAGCGCGAACGCGAACTGGCCATTCATGTGGTCGACGAACGCTTCGCCGTATTGCTCGTAGAGATGGACGATGATTTCGGTGTCGGTGTGGGTGCGAAAGACGTGGCCCTGAGCCTCGAGCCGGACTTTCTGTTCCGGATAATCGAACAGCTCGCCGTTGAAGATGACGGCGACCGTTCGGTCCTCGTTGTATATGGGCTGCTGGCCATCGGCGAGGCCGACGATGCTGAGCCGCCGATGCGCGATCGCAATGCCTCGCTCTGCGAATTGCCCGAACTCGTCAGGCCCGCGATGGCGGATGGCGTCGGCCATGCGCTCGACCATCCTCTGGTCCGGCGTTCTTAAACCTGTAAGATCGACGACGCCGGCGAAACCGCACATTCTGCGACACCTCCACTGGAGTTGTTGGGGATGGATTCACGTCTCTTGGACCGCGCGAAGCTGGCCTCGCGGCGCCGCGACGGTAGAAGGTCTGGCCGACCTCTACCAACATTGCGAGTAGCCAACCTTAACGTTGCCAATCGCTTCGATCAGCGCAGCTAACACACAATTGTCAAACACGTCGTTCAGTCAGATAGGTCACCGACGTCCATTTCGCCACACCGACCTGGTATTTCTGCCGCGGCACCCGCCGCGCCGCTGTCCACCACGCAACATCCGACGGACACCCCATGACCCGATCGAGCCTCAACGCCACGTTGCGCCGCGCCTATGTGGTCCTCTTTCTGGTGCTGGCCATATCCCTTGTCGGGCGCCTCGCCGGGCACATTCCGTTGGTCGCCGGAAGCTACGCCGAAAGCCTGCTGCGCGATATCTACGACTACCTCAAGGACATGGCGCTGATTCTCGTCACCGTCATCGCCGCCTACCTCGCCAACGTTTTCCAGAAGCGCTCCAAGTTCGTCGAGAGCCTGGAAGAAGAATGGCGCGGCATGGTGCGCACCAAGTCCGCCCTCTACACCTATTGCGAGAAGCCGTACCCATCGACCGACGACTATCTCGCCGCCTACTGCCGTATCTCGGAAACGATCGACAACATGCGCATCGTCTACAAGAACGCCGGCGAGACCGACGAGTTGATCGGCCTTTACCCGTATGCACCGCTGCACGACATGCGCCGCGCGCTGCAAGCGATCGACCCGCGCGTGCGCCCCAACGTGACGCCCGAGGAACGGCGGCTGGCGCAGGATGCGATTCTGCAGGCGTTCTTCGCGCTGCGCGAGAATTTCCTGGAGGAACTGGACCTCGACGAACCGCGCCACCCGCTGCTGATTTCGGCCGGCCGCCGGTTGAAGACCTCTGGAGCGGCGCGGCGTGCGCTTGCCGATCAGGAGAAACAACGCGCGCGGCTCGGCAAGAAGACCGCACCGAGACCGGATGTCGACGCCTTCCTGATGCGGCTCAACGAGCAAGAAAAGCAAGCGGACGCCGCGCGCGCGGCGCAAGCAGCTGGCGGCGAACCACGAGCCGGGAGCCCAGCGCAAACCGCGCGGCGTTGATCGCTCACCCCTCCTTCGTCACGCGGGCGAGAAACGCCGTCAGGTCGTCCGTCATGTGGTGCACGTGCGCAGGCGGCGCTTTCCACGTCTTGATCTTGGCCTGCGCCGGATGATCCATATAGCTCGAATGCACCAGCACCGTCGTCATGCCGAGGTCGTGCGCGGCGACGAGATTATGCGGCATATCCTCGAACATCGCCGCCTGCTGCGGCGCTACGTCGTGGGCGCGGATGAACGTATCGTAGGCGGCGCGCTGTTCTTTCGGCACATAACCCGTCGTGACGATATCGCAGATATCTTCAAACAGATGCAACACGCCGAGCTTTCCCGCGACGCGCTCGGCATGGCGCCGAGAACCGGCCGTGAAAATGAGCTTGCGGCCCGGCAGCCGCGCGATTTCGGCCGCCAGTTCCGGGTGCTCCGGCACCGGCGCCAGATCGATATCGTGGACGAAATCGAGGAACGCTTCCGGCGCCATCTGATGCTCGCGCATCAGCCCCGCCAGCGTCGTGCCGTAGGTGCGATAGTAGTGCTTCTGCAGGTAGCGCGCGTGATCGTGCGGCACGCCGAGATAGCGCTCTATGAACTCGCTCATGCGCTGGTCAACCTGCGCGAACAGGTTGCAATCGGCCGGATAGAGCGTGTTGTCGAGATCGAACACCCAGATGCGCGTCGCGTCGAACGTGCGCTGTTCTCGGCGGTGTCGATAAGTGTCGGTCGTCATCGAGCCTCTGAAACCGTCGTGCGATGTTTGTGGCAACATCCATGCGGGTAACGCACAGTTCACCGCCGTCAAGTGCGCAGTTGAGAAACGGGCCATGGTCTGGTGCCCAAACCGGCCTGACACCAGCCCCGGCACCGCTTGTCTGAGGCGCACTCATTGCCAATCTGGCAACATGTGGCCGCAAGCTCAGGCGGTTGGGGGTCGACTGCAGGCTATCGGCCGACCACGGCCGTCGTCTATCCCGATTGCGATCGAGCGGAGCCGTTCACCATGCGCGTCGAGACGTGGAAATATGTCGCACTTGCCGCCGCCTCAGCCGTCGCGGGGGCATATCCCGCCAGCGCCACGCAGGCGCCGACCACGCAGGCTGATTGTGATGCTCTCATCGAGAAAGTGACCCGGGAGATCAGCCGTCGCAACATCGACGTGTATTACCCTTTGGGCACCGAAATCATGCAGGCCTCTTGCATAAAAGGTGATTTCAACACGGCATCTACGGTTGCGCGCGAGATCTACCGGCGCCGGACCGCGATCGCCTACGGCCGTAGCCGCGAGGGCCTCCCGAACAATTACCCCGACTCCGTCCCTCGCCCCGCCTCTCCCGAGGATTGCCGGCGGCTCTGGGAAAAGGTCGAGCCGGCCGCCAGCGCATTCCTCGATGCCGAGGGCCTTGCAAACTTTGAAGCCGCCGCCTTCGGCGACGTGATCGTCGCACTCTGTGACGCCAAGAAATACGACGAAGTCTACGAACGGATGAGATCTTTGTTGCAAGACACCGTGAAGCCCTCGCGGGCCCGACCGTGATCCTCATGTTCGAATAACACTAAACTGCCTTCACACCGCCCGCTTCGCCTGGCTCTTGCCCACGCGGCGCCCGACAAGCGTGCCGACGCCGTGCTCCGTCAGCAATTCCAGCAGTACGCAGTGAGGCACGCGGCCGTCGATGATGACGACGGCCTCGACGCCGGCTTCCACCACTTCGATGCAGCCTTCGATCTTGGGGATCATGCCGCCTGAAATCGTGCCGTCGCGGATCAACGCGCGCGCGTCCTCGACGCTCAGATCCGAAATCAGCGGCGTGTTCTTGTCGAGCACGCCGGCACCATCCGTCAGCAGCAGC
>JBKBNR010000199.1:0-5773 GCA_046295315.1 Hyphomicrobiaceae bacterium | reverse complement strand
AATCTGTTTGGTGATCTGTTCGAGCAGGCCGAGCAGATCGCGGGCCTGGCAGTTGCCACCCGCCGTCGTGCCGTCGCGATCGTTGCCCCGAGGCTCGCCCGCCAGCGCGCCGCCCGTTGTTTTCGACATGATGTTCCCCATCGCCACGCGCATCGCAGTTCCGAGCTGCGGCAGACCGGGAAATGGGTAGCGAGGCGTGAGGCCTCGTCCGGGTGTGCCGTGTCGGTTGAAATCGGTTCAGACGAACGACGAGCACAGAACCATCCGTTGCGAAGCTCGCAGTGCCCGGTAAATGTTCGGTTAAGCCTTGTGCCGAAGCGTGGCGAAGCCCGCATTTGCTGGACTGGCGGCGGCCGGTGCCGGGCGGTTGCCTTCGCCGGATCACACTCCGGCCGCAAAATGGGCGTTGCAGACGCGTGTGATTCGTGTTCCGCGGTACTCTCGCGAGGGCCGGCACTGAGATCACCTCGGGGCTGGGATTTGGAGGTCGTCATGTCGTTTTCGAAACGGAGTTGCGCCGCGGCGGCACTGGCTGTCGCGGGCGTGTTGCTGTCGCCGGCCGCAAGCGCGTCGGCGCAGGATGCGGGCGGTCGCTTCACCATGACCCCGACACCGGACGGCCTCGTCAGGCTCGATACGCTGTCGGGCACCGTATCGCTGTGCGCCAAAAAAGATGGCGAATGGGCCTGCCGCGCGCTGCCCGACGATCAGCGTGCGATGCGCGGTCGCATCACCGAACTCGAGGCGGAGAACTTGAAACTCAAGGAGGAGAACAAGCGGCTCGAGGACGTCATGGGCCTCAACCCGGATGCGGGTGCAGGATCGGCTCCAGGGCCAGGGCCGGGCGGCGTCGGCAAGATCCCGGTTCCAACGGAGAAGGACGTCGACCAGGCGTTCGATTATGTCGAGGGGATGCTGCGCAAGTTCCGCGAGCGGCTGAAGCGTCTCGACGAACCGGATGCCGGCGGGCCTGGCGGGGATGCCCCGCGCGCCCCCCTGCCACCATCGGCGCCGGGTCCGGGAGACGGACCGAACGGCGACGGCCGGCGCGGCACGTCTCTATAGTACCGGCTCCTTACTATAGTACCGGCTCTTTAGCAGCAGCGCTCGGCCGCCCCACCAACCCCGCGCGCTGAGTTGAGTACGAGCAGGACATGCAACCGTGAACACGCACGGGCCACTCGGTCAGACCTCCGGCACCTTGCGGGTCGCGACGCGCGGTGTCGGATTCATCGACGTCACCCGGCAGGTGCAGTCGTGGCTCGTCGAAGCCGGCCCCCGCGAAGGGCTGCTGACCTGCTTCATCCGCCACACGTCGGCATCGCTCGTCATTCAGGAGAATGCCGATCCGGACGTCCTCTGCGATCTGGCGGGTGCGCTCGACCGCATGGCGCCGCGGGATTTTCCCTATCGCCACGACAGCGAAGGTCCCGACGACATGCCAGCGCACATCCGCACCATGTTGACCAGCGTGTCGCTGTCCATTCCGGTGCTCGACGGGCGCATGCGCCTCGGCACGTGGCAGGGGCTCTATGTCGCCGAGCATCGCGACGCGCCGGCGAGCCGCGACATCGCGCTGCACTTCATCGGCACGGCCTTCACGGCGTGATCGGCTATTTGGGCGAGCGGCGCTTCAGCTTCAGCCGGTGCATTTCGCGGTCATAGAGGATTTCGCCACCCGGCACGCGAATATCGCGCGCCAACTCCAGCACATGCCGCGACGGCGCCGGTGTGAGCAGGGAGGCGACCATCGCGGCGACGGCGCCGAGCGGCAAACCGAGGGCCGCGACGATGGTTCCGGCGCCCGAAATCATGCGCGCTTCCGATGCGGCGATGGCCAGCACCGCGATGGCGAAGCCGGTGAGCATGCCGGCGATGGCGCCCGGCGCGTTGACCCGTTTCCACCAGATCGAAAGCACGAGCACGGGAAACGCCGTCGTGGCGGTCACCGTCAACGCCCACAGCAGCAGCTTCAGCGGATCGGTCGGCGTCAGCAGCACCAGCGCCAGCGACAAAGCGGCGGCAAGCGCCATGGTCATGCGGGCCACCGCCAGCCGGGGCCGTTCCGTCGGCGGTTCCGGTGCCAGTCCACCGACCATGTCCTCGGCCATGATGTTGGCCAGCGCCAGCAGCGTCGCGCCGGCGCCGGCGAGCGCGGCGGCGATCAGGGCGGCGGCCGCGAAATATGTGATCGCCGCGGGCAACCCCGTGGCGATCGGCAGCGCCATCAGCAGCCCGTCGCGCACGAACGTGATCGAGCCGATGACGGCGCGCGGCGTCGTCGCCGGACCGACAGCGGCGAGCCCGGCGTTCTGCAAATCGGAAAGCCACGGCGCTCCGGCGCTGGAGCCGCTCAGCGCCAGTTCGACGAGGGGATCGCGCATGAAGGCGGCGACGGCCGACATCGTCAGCACCAGCAGACCGAAGAAGAATGTCGCCCAGCCGAGCGACTTGCGCGCATCGTAGACGCCGGGCGTCGCGGAAACGCGCGGCAGCAGCCACGGCGCGGCGGCGAGCCCCGCCATCACCGTCCAGGTGGTGATGACGAACGCCGACGGGCCGATGTCGCCGAATGCCGTCGTAAACCGCTTCGACAGCGCGACGAAGCCTTCGGGGGGCAATTTCAGCGCGAGTTGCGCCGCTGCGGTCTGCGACAGGCCGAGTGCGGCTTCCTCACGGATGAGCGACCGCACGATCGGCCCGTAGGTCAACTGCGGCACCGGAATCTTGGTCACATACAACGCCACGATCGCCGCCATCAGCAGGATCGCGAAGACGACGGTGATCGCCTGCGCCGAACTCGACCAGGCCAGCGAGCGCATGCCGCCGAGCACCAGCGATGCCATCACAAACAGCGCCAACAGCGGCGCCAGCACGGCGGGCGGCCAGCCGATCAGCCATCCGGCCACATACGCGCCGATGCGCAACTCGGCGGCGACGATGAACAGCATCGGCAGCGCCAGAAGGGCCGCCGCCAGCACGCGCAAGGCGGGACTAGAAAACCGGCGGCCGAGATAGGTCGGCACGGTGTAGGCGCCGAACTTGCGCAGGAACGGCGCCAGCAGGATGCCCATGACGACGAAGCCGGCGAGGCCGCCGATGGTAATCGCCAGGGCGTCGTAGCCGCTGACGAAGAAGACCCCGGTGATCGCCGCGAGGCCGGTGGCGCCGAGCGCCGTTATGGCCAGTGACAGGCCGGTGAAGATCGCTGGCACGCGCCGTCCGGCGGCGAAATAGTCGAGTGATTGGCTGGTCGCCGAGGCCGTGCCGAGGACAGCGTAGAGAACCAGCGGCGCCGCCAGCATCATCCAGCGCAGCGTCAGGTCCGCAACGCCGAGCTGCTCGAGGATGAGCACGACGATGAGCAGGCCGGCGAGCAATGCGGCGAAGATGCCGAAATAGGTGCCAAGGCGCGGGTTGACGAGGCGCGTGCGCGGTGTGAACGTCATGCTCGGCTGGCTCTACCGTCTCTGCAGTCGGGGAAAGGGGCGGCGGTATGGCTACTGGTCCTCGTGCGCGCCGTGCCAGTGGTCGATCGCATCCTGACGGTTGACGAAGCTGGCGACGGTGGCGAGCGCAATGACGAAGATGCCATGCGCGGTCAGCAGGAAGCCGATGGGAAAGCCGAGGAATCGCTCGCTGTTGAGCGGCTCGCTGTAAAGCGGCAGCACCGTAATGGCGAGCAGGAACGGCAGCAGGCTGGCCATCATCTGCCACTTGGTGTTGCGCCAATAGGGCTTGCGCTCCTTGCGCTCCATCATATCAGCGGCTCCCCCGTCGTGATGTCTGCCTGCCGAGCTTCGACCGCCCGTCCGGGCGGCCTCCCGTGCGCCCGCCTCACTGCCGATTGGTAAGGGTATGTCTGGCGATAGTCGAGCCCCCGTGTCGGCCGCGTCGGGCGCGGTTGCCAGCGGGCGACGCCGCCAGCGGGTGCCGGTATCGAGCCGGTGGAGAACGTGAGCACGCCGGATTAACGTAGGGTGCAATTCGGCCTATTGCTTAAACTGGCATATATGTCAGAACTGCGACGCTCGGTCGCAAGGCGGCAAACAAAGCCGCGATGGACTGGGGAACGACGCTACGGCCTGCCGCGAATGGCATTCGGAACAGGGCGCAGGAGGGAACATGCTCACCTATCGGATCGTCATCGTCGACGATCACCCGTTGTTCCGAGGCGCGTTGAACCAGGCGCTGTCGGCGGCCATCGAGTCCTGCGAGATCGTCGAGGCCGGGTCGCTCGACGAGTTGACCGGCAAGCTGGCCGGCGGGCTCGAAGTCGATCTCATTCTGCTCGATCTGACGATGCCGGGCGTGCAGGGCATATCGGGTCTCGTGTTCCTGCGCGGCCAGTACCCCGAGATCCCGGTCGTGATCGTGTCGGCGAACGACGACCCGGCGACCATCCGCCGCTGCATGGATTGCGGCGCCTCGGGTTTCGTGCCGAAGTCGGAGCCGGTGGATCGCATCCGGCAGGCGGTGCGCGGCGTTCTCGATGGCAACGTGTGGACACCGCCCGATGTCGATCTCACCGCGGCCTCGGCGGATGTCGAAACCAACGACCTTCTAGCGCGGCTGTCGTCGTTGACGCCGCAACAGGTGCGCGTGCTCATGATGCTCGGTGAGGGACTGCTGAACAAGCAGATCGCTTACAAGCTCGGCGTCTCCGAAGCGACCATCAAGGCCCACGTCTCGGCGATCCTGCAGAAGCTCGGCGTCGACAGCCGCACGCAGGCGGTCATCGCGGTCAACAAGATCGATAACGGCCAGTGGATGAAGATCGCAAACTAGTGTCTTGAATCCGACACTCGGTTCCCATCGATGCGCCCGACCGCCCGATTTTCGGAGACATGAGGAACACGAGCAACTCGATGTTTCGAGAGTTGCTTTTGTCGCTGACGCTTGGCACGCCACGCCCCAGCAACCGGGAACCGAGCGTTCGTGACGCAACGCTAGGTGGCAGCGTTCAGGTTCCGGGCGCGCCGCTCACTCCGCCGCCGCCTGCCGCGTCATGGCGATTTTCGACAGGATGGCGCGCAGCGCACCGGCCTTCAGCGGCTTTCGCAGGAAGGGAATGTCGTGCGCGCGCACTTCGCGCTGAACTTCGAGGCTGTGGTCGGCGGTTATCAGAACGGCTGGCAGCTCGATGCCGAGTTCGCGCCGCAGCCGCAGAATGGCGTCGATGCCCGTGCCGCAGTCGAGGTGGTAGTCGGCCAGGATGATGTCGGGGTTGTGCCGTCCTTCCCCGAGTACCGCCAGCGCTTCCTGGGCGCTCGCCGCCGTCCGCACTGTGCATCCCCAGCCGCTCAGCAATGTTTCCATGCCGGAAAGTACTGCCGGCTCGTTGTCGATGCACAGCACCGAAAAACCGGAAAGGCTGCCGGGCGTCGGATGTGCTGCCGCAGCGATGTTGGCCGTCGACCGGCCAACGCCCCGCGGCACGCGGATCGCGAAGCTCGAGCCACGCATCGGCACCGATCTGAGCTCGATGTCGTGGCCGAGGATGCGGCAGATGCGTTCGACGATCGACAGGCCGAGGCCGAGGCCGCGCACGTTGCTGCCGGGACCTTCGAGGCGCTGGAATTCCTTGAAGATAACGGTCTGCTTGTCCTCGGGAATGCCGGGCCCGGTGTCGAGCACGTACAGCAGGACATGCTCGCCGCGCGGCCGGGCGCCGAGCAGCACCGTGCCGCCGCGCGTGTATTTGATGGCGTTGGAAACGAGGTTCTGCAACACGCGCCGCAGCATGCGCCGATCCGATCGCACCCACAGTGCA
>JBKBNR010000198.1:0-5857 GCA_046295315.1 Hyphomicrobiaceae bacterium | reverse complement strand
CTGAAAGGTATGCAGCGGACTTCTCGGTCATCACACTAGGCGTCATTGGCTAATCAAATGTTGCGGCAGCCTCCTGGGAGTCGCGCCGTTGTCAATGGTATCTGTCTGAGCACGCGGAAATTTGCGCCAATTCTCACGGTTGAGCTTCTCCGGAACAGCGCGCTCCTCGGCGGCGACAATCAGCCGACGGCTTTGCCCGCGGAAAACGGGCTCCATCGGCGCGACGGGCGGGGAGCCGGCGCCCGAGGCCCCCCACCGATGGCGCTACCTGATCGAAATCCCCTGCAACCGGAATATCAATTGGACGATATTAAACTTTTGACGCTAAAGGGAGATGCACTCTGCTGTAAAGCGTGCCAAAACCGCTCCAGCGGCCGGTCGGCCGGGTGCCTTCCCCTTTGTCTCGTGTGTGGTGACCATGTCGAAGCGTCGCATTGCCATCGTCGTCCTTGGTTCCCTGTTCGGCTCGATCCCGACCTGGTCCGCTGTCGCGAATACGCCGACAAGGTCGTGGACCGATCATCTGCCGCAAGCCCGGGCGACGTTCGTTCCCCCGCCGCCCGGCCGTCCGCGCCCGGCCTCGTCGGCCGCAACGGCGGCGCTGACGGATGCCACCGCGGTCGTCCCGAGCCTCGAACCGATATCGGTCGATCCTCTGCGATCGGCCATCCTGGAAGAAGTCATCCGCCTCAAGTCGGTGGCCCAGGACGACCGGATGGAGGAACTGATCGACCAGCTCGGCGGCCTCTACGGCAGCGACATGGCCGGTCCGTTCTGGGTTGGAGAGTTCGACTACCTGCCCCGCGCGCGCCAGGTCGCGGCGGAAATCTTGAAGTCCGACGAGTACGGCATCGATGCCGCACAGTTTTCCCTCCCCGACATCGCGCCCGGCACGCGCGACCAACTGGCGGCGGGTGAGGTCAAGCTGACGCTGGCCCTGCTCGACTACGCCAATGCGGCGTTCGGCGGTCAGTTCAACCCCCACGACATCAGCCTCTGGCTCGACCACAAGCCGTCGCCGCCGGATGCGGTGACACTGCTCGAGACGGTGGCCAACGCTTCGGACCCTGCCGCCGCCATTCGTGATCTGCATCCGTCGCATCCGCAGTTCGAAAAGCTCCGGCTCGCTTACCTGGAGGCGACGGGCCGCCGCGCTCCCGCCGAACAGGCGCTGCCGCCGCGTCTCGAAAGCGGTCCGCGCCTCAGGGTTGGCGACGATCATCCCGACGTGGCGCTGATCCGCGCCCGCCTCGACGTTCCGGCAGTCGGAGTTCCCGTCAGCTATTTCGATGACGAACTGGCCGATGCCGTGCAGGCGCTGATGCGGTCGAACCGTAAGAAGGCGCGCCGCCAGATCGACGATTCCGTGCGCGCGGTGCTCAACGCGCCGTTGGCCAAACCGCGCCTTCCCGACCTCCGCAAGATCGAGGCCAACATGCTGCGCTGGCGCTGGATGCCGCGCGACCTCGGTCAGATCCACATCTGGAACAACCTGCCGGAGTACCAGACCCGCCTCGTGCGCGACGGCAAGGTGGTCCACTCCGAGCGCATCATCATCGGCAAGACCGACACTCAGACGCCGGTGTTCTCGGACAAGATGGACCACATCGTTTTCAAACCGCAGTGGGGTGTGCCGAACTCGATGAAGGTGACTGATCTTCTGCCACGGTTGCGCGGCGGCGATTATGGCGTGCTCGAGCGTCGCGGCATGCGCATCGTCAAGGACGGTCGCACGATCGAACCGTCGCAGATCCGCTGGTCCAGCGTCGATATCCGCTATCTCAGCATCGTGCAGGGCCCCGGTGGCGGCAACCCGCTCGGCGAGTTGAAGTTCATGTTCCCGAACCACCATTCGGTCTACATGCACGACACCACGTCGCGGCACCTTTTTGCCAGCAGCGAGCGCACCTTCAGCCACGGCTGCATCCGGTTGCGCAATCCGCGCACCTTCGCCGAGATCCTGTTCTCGGAAGTTCAGAGCTGGGACCCGGCCCTGGTGCGGCAGTTGCTGGCGCCGCGCGCCGAGCAGAACCGCCACGTCCATCTGGCCAAGCCGATTCCGGTCCACAACGTCTATTTCACGCTCGTTGCGGACGAAAACGGTCGGTTTACCGAGTTCAGGGACATCTACGGCCACGACCGCCGCATCGGCGACGCGCTCGGCGGCAAGTCGCTCCGGGCGATCGCTGCCAGCGATCCGGCGCGTCTGCAGAAGCAGCGTGTGGAGGACATCGAGCGGTCGAGCCGCGGCATCGCCTCCAACTCGGCGCGTCCCCGCAATAGGGTTGCGGGTGGCACCAGCTTCGCCAGTGTGCCGATGCAACTTGGTGCATATCAGGCCGCGACGCCGCCGAAGCGCAGCCGTCCGCCGCAGGTCAAGGTCGTGAAGCCGTCCTGGCCGCCGCCGTTCTTCTTCTTCAACTGAGCCTTATCGGCACAGACAAAAAAGGACCCCGGCGCCGCCCCGCCGGGGTCTTTCTGTTGTTCGGTCGTCCTTGAAGGTGCGGGACCAGTTCGCTCAGCACTTGCGCAAGCTGGCGGAAAGTTCGCGGATGTAGTCGGCGCGCACCGGCGTCAGCGTCACGTTCTGTTCGCATCCCGAGCCGGCGACCAGCATGTCGGCCTCGAAGAAGCGGCCCGCGAGCCGCACCGCGAAGCCATTTTCAGTCATCGATCCTCGTACCTCGCCGCCGAGCGCGTTGATCCGATCCTCCCACTGGCCCGTGAGTTCGTTGCCGTTGATCGATAGCAGCGTCGCGGCCTCGAGCTTGTAGTCGTCGCTTCGGCACCGCAGCGTCTGCGCGATGCTCGTGCCGTCACCAGCACCGCGGTAAGTCACGACACACTTGTAATTCCGCACGGGGCCCGACACGGGTACTACGGCTGCATCACCCGCCCAGCGACCCATCATGCGCGCGATGGGGTGCGCGGCGGCGCCGTCGGCGGCTGTCCCCACGGCGAATGTCGAGCTTGCGCCGCCTGCCGCCATGGCGACCGCTGCAAGACCCAGCGCGGAGGCCGCGATCGTTCGCGTCGACATCGACATGGCATGTACTCCCTCATGGTCCCGGCGACTCTTGGCACCGGCGACTCTTGGCACCGACGACTTTTGGTCCCGAGACTTTTGGTCCCGACGACAGGGCTCGTGTCGCGACACCGATGGCTCACCGCCGATTTGCCGGCGCGGCCGCGCGACGGCCGACATGATGCGGTGCGCGGCGGAAGGCCGGCGTGCGATTGCCCCGTCACCGGCCCCACCCGTCCCGCGGATGCCCTTTCCGTCTGGTGCGAATCGTGGTCCCCAACTGCGTCAGCTTGTTGACCGGAAATGGGTCTTATCGGGTCGGGAAACGCGCCGATCCTGCCGAACGGGTGCCAGGGGAGAGACTATGCCGACCGTGCTGATCACCGAACGTGTCCATGCCGATGCGGTGGCGCTGCTCGAAGCCGAACCGGGCTTCGACGTCGTCCTTGGTGATGAGATGGAGGCGGCGCAGTTCGAAGAAGCCCTGACCCGCGCCGATGCGATCGGGGTGCGTGTTCATCGTCTCGGCGCCGACGTGCTGGCGCGTGCGCCGCATCTCAAAGTCATTGCCAAGCATGGCGTCGGCACGGACAACATCGACCACGCGCACTGCACCGCGCGCGGCATCGTCGTCACCAACACGCCGGACGCCAATAAGATCTCCGTCGCCGAACACGCCATGATGGCGATGCTGGCGCTGGCCAAGCGGATGTCGGCGTGGGATGGGGCGGTGCGCTCCGGCCTGTGGCAGAACGCGGCGGTGCCGCTGCCGTACGAGTTGGCCGGGCGCACGTTGGCGCTCGTCGGGTTCGGTCGGAGTGCGCGGGAGCTGGCGCGGCGGGCCCGCGCTTTCGACATGGAGATCGCCGTGTGGAGCCGCAGCGTCGATGAGGCCGCGCTTGCAGCCGTCGACGGGCGTCGTTTCGAGCGGCTCGAGGACGCCATCGCCGCCGCCGATGTCGTGTCGGTGCATGTGCCACGCGTCGCCGGTGCTCCGCCGCTGATCTCAGCGACGGAAATCGGCATGATGCGGCGCGGGGCGCTGCTGGTCAACTGCGCCCGAGGCGGCATCGTCGACGAGGCGGCGCTGGCCGGCGCCTTGATTTCCGGGCACGTCGGCGGGGCCGGCATCGACGTATTCGAGACCGAGCCGTTGCCCGCCGAGAGCCTGCTGCGCAAGGCGCCGAATGTGATCTTCTCTCCGCACATCGCTGGCGTGACGGACGAATCGTTACGCCGCGTCGGCCTCGAGATGGCGCGTTGCATCGTCGATGGCCTCACGGGACGCATCGTTGCCGATCGTGTCGTCAATCGCGAGGTGCTGAGCGTGCGGTCCAGCGGAGCATAATTCGCGGCCGATCACGCCGAGCGCGGCCACGGAAACACCGCCCGACCCGGCGCGCTGCGCAGTTTCGCCGCGCGCACGACCCTGCCGACATTGTCGACGAACATGCGCGCCGCGTGCCCCCATGTGAAGCGTGCGGCCGCGGCTTCGACGGGACCGCGTGGCAACTGCAACGCTGCCAGGACCGCTGATTTCAGATCGCGGTCGAGCGCCCCGCTGACACCCGGCGTGACGATATCCACCGGCCCCGTCACAGGATAGGCGGCGACCGGGACGCCCGACGCCATGGCTTCGATGAGTACGATGCCGAAGGTGTCGGTGCGGCTCGGGAACACGAAGACATCGGCGGACGCATAGGCTTCGGCTAGCTCTTGCCCAGACTTGTGTCCGGTAAACAGCACGTCGGGGTACCGCCGCATCAATTCTGCGCGTTGCGGGCCGTCGCCGACCACGACCTTGCGCCCCGGCACGTCGAGATCGAGAAAGTCCTCGATGCTTTTTTCGATCGCAACCCGGCCGACATAGATCAGCACGGGGCCATCGCCGAACATCCGCACGGCGCGCGGCCGGAAAAGCGACAGATCGACGCCGCGCGTCCACGGCAGGATGCGATCGAAGCCGCGCGATTTGAGGTCCGCGCCGAGGCTCGGTGAGGCGACCATCATGCCGCTGCCAGCATTGTGGAACCGGCGCAGCAGCGCGTAGGTATAGGTCTCCGGCACCGCGAAGCGCGCCCGGATGTATTCGGGAAAGCGCGTGTGGAAGCTGGTCGTGAAGGGCACGCGATTGGCGAGACACCAGCGCCGCACGGACCACCCGACGGGTCCTTCGGTAGCGATGTGGATCGCATCGGGGGCGGCCGCCGCGATCAGCCGCGCTGTCTGCCGCGGACGCGGCAGCGCCAGCGCGATTTCGGGATAGGTGGGGCACGGCATGCTGGCATAATCGGCCGGCGTCAGCATGACCAGTTGCGAACCGAGCGCGGGAACCTCGCGTGCCAGCCACTCGTAGGTCGTCACCACGCCGTTGACTTGCGGCTTCCAGGCATCCGTGGCGAGCAGGATGCGCATGTGCGTCACGCTGCCTGCAGTTTGTCCATGGCGGTTGGGCGCCGCTCGCGCTCCTTGATCGCATCGAGCCAGCGGATCAGCTCGAACTTGCCGTCGTGCGTCTCGACGATGGCCGTGCAGCTTTCGACCCAGTCACCGGTGTTGACGTAGTGGACGCCGTCGATGTCACGGCTCGCGGCATGGTGAATGTGACCGCAGATGACACCGTCGACATTCTCGCGGCGGCCGTGCTCGGCGAGGTTTTTCTCGAACTCGCCGATGAAATTGACGGCGCTCTTGACCCGGTTCTTCAGGTACGCCGACAGCGACCAATAGCCGAGACCGAGGCGGCGACGCACAAAGTTGAGTGGGAAATTCATCCACAGCGCCAATTCGTAGCCGCGATCGCCGAGAAACGCGAGCCACCTCGCATAACGC
>JBKBNR010000197.1:1986-5870 GCA_046295315.1 Hyphomicrobiaceae bacterium | reverse complement strand
GAGGCGATGAACGCCAGCACGAAGAACGGCGCCAGCACATAGGCGGCCGGATGGCGCCAGTTCGGCCGGTTGCCCCGTGGAAACCTCGGGATGAAGGCGCGGTCGAACAGGTAGACGAGACAATCGTGAATGATCCAGACCGCCAGGGCGAGCGGCAACCACATCAACCCCAGCGGATTTCGCCAGGCCGTGCTGGCCAGGAATTCTCTCGTCGAGCGAAGCTCACGGTGGCTGCGCGCGCGCGCATCCACCGACCCGATCCGTGTCAGCCGTGTCGCCCCCCGCTCACCACGGCGTCGCCTAGCGGTCGACATAGCAGACACTCCGGCAGGCCGCGACGACGCGCTCGACAGTGGGCAGTGCGACGGCTTCGAGGTTGGCGGCATAGGGCATCGGCGCATCGGCGCCGCTGACTTGCACCGGCGGGGCGTCGAGATCGTCGAAGGCTTCGATCGCCACACGCGCGCAGATTTCTGATCCGATCGAGCAGACGGGACCGGAATCTTCCACCATGACGATGCGGTTGGTGCGCGCCACCGAAGCGAGGACGGTCGCCATGTCGAGCGGCCGCAATGATCTGAGATCGATAACTTCCGCGTCGATGCCGTCGCTCGCCAGGTGCTCGGCCGCCGCCAGCGCCAGCCCGACACCACGGAGATACGAGACGATGGTCACGTCACGCCCCGGCCGCGCAATCCGCGCCACGCCGAGCGGCACGATGACGTCGATGTCCGTTGGCACCGGGCCTGCGACATCATAAAGGCTTTCACTCTCGAGAAGCAGCACGGGCCCCGGATCGCGGATCGCCGCCTTCAGCAGCCCCTTGGCGTCGGCGGCTGTCGCCGGCGCCGCGAGCTTGAGCCCGGGAATATGCGCGTACCACGCCGCGAAGCACTGCGAATGCTCCGCTCCGGCGCGCGGCGCATGGCCGTTCGGCCCGCGAAACACGATCGGCACCGAGACGGTGCCCCCCGTCATGTCGTGCGTCTTGGCGGCCGTGTTGACGATCTGGTCGATCGCCTGCAAGGCGTAGCTCCAGCTCATGAACTCGACGACCGGTTTCAGACCGGCGAGCGCGGCGCCGACCGCGAGACCCGCAAAGCCCTGTTCGGTCACCGGCGTATCGACGACGCGCCGCTTGCCGAACTCGACGGCGAGCCCTTCGCTCACCTTCGTCGCGCCATCGCCCGAGGCGACCCCTTCTCCGATCACGAACACATCGCCGTCGCGGCGCATCTCTTCGGCGAGCCCGTCGCGCAGCGCTTCACGAATTGTCTGCGTCAGGGTGGCGACAGCGACACGAGCGTCAGTGTCGGTGCATCGCATCGCGTTCACAGCACCTTCGGGAGTAGCGGCTACGCGAGTTATCACGGCCGCTCGTGTCTCCGCAACAGGGCCGCCGTGCACGGCGCCCTCCCCGTGCGCGTCAACCCCGTGCGCGGCGACCGGCTCGGCGACGATGGTGGCGATCGGCGTCGCCACTTTCACCGCGACGCTCCCCGCCGGCACCGCGATGCGCGCCAGCATGCCATCGACCTCGGCTTCCAGTTCCATGGTCGCCTGATCTGTCTCCACCACGGCGATCACATCACCGGTGCGAACGCGCGTACCTTCCGTAACGAGCCAGCGCGCAATCCGCCCTTCCTCGATGGTCGGCGACAGCGCGGGCATGAGAACGTCGGTCGGCATGCGTCGGGTCCGTCAGATTGGCGATAGCGTGATGTGAAACACCTGCGTCGAACACAAAGTGCCGCATCGGGCGCCGCCGTTACCATTTCCATCGTATCATGATCGACGGCGGACTTGGCGCGTTCCGTCACCGATCAAGGGTCAGCGATCCCAAGAAGCCGCGTTACGTCGGCCACCCCGCGCGCTCCAACGTAGCTCATCGCATCGACGTCGTGCCGCCGGCCTGCGGTTCCGTATCGTCCTGGGCGAACGCGGCAGCAGCGTTGACGATGCCTCGCACGTCGCGGTCGACGAGTTTCAGATCGTCCATGGTGACGCCGCCTGCGAGCAGCGCATCGCGCAGCCGCTGGAGGGGATCGTGGCTCTGCGCGGATGCCGCATCGCCATCGCGCGCCTGATACTTGTCGGGCTGTGACATCGAATGCCCGCGATAGCGACATGTCGCCATTTCGAGAATGAAGGGGCCGTGACCATCGCCGACCCAGGTCGCAGCGGCACGGCCGGCGCTGGCGACTGCCGCAACATCCATGCCATCCACCTGCCAGCCGGGAATGTCGAAGGGACGGCCCCGCTGTGCGAGCCCGGTCGCCGCGTCGCCCTTTACCACGTCGGCGCAGGTGAGGTAGCGGTTGTTCTCGATCACGAACACAATGGCCAGAGCGAAGCGGGCGGCGAGCCCCATCGCCTCGTAAACTTGGCCACGATCGGCCGCGCCGTCGCCCATGTAGCACCATGTGACCGTGCGTTCGCCGCGATAGCGCGCCGCGAACGCGAGGCCCGTGCCGACCGGAACCGGCGCGCCGATCATGCCGTGGCCGCCGAAGAACCCCTTGTCGGGCGCCATCATGTGCATGGACCCGCCCTTGCCGCCCGAGTAGCCGCTGGTGCGGCCGAGCATCTCGGCCATGATGCGTCCGGCGTCCATGCCGCACATCAGCATGTGGCCGTGCGCGCGGTAACCGGTGATGACCCGATCGCCCGGTCCCATGGCGCGCTTCAAGCCCGTGACCACCGCTTCCTGGCCGATGTAGAGGTGGCAGAAGCCGCCGATCAGCCCAAGGCCGTAGAGCTGACCCGCCTTCTCCTCGAACCGCCGGACCAGCAGCATGTCGCGATAGGCATCGAGCTGCTCGCCGCGCGACATCTCGGTAGGCGGCGGCGGCCCGGCGGCCGAGACTGCAGCGGTCGATGGGCGTTGAACGGGCGTTTCGGGCATGGCGGCTCGCGGCAACTGTGGGCCAGGAGCCCTGCGGACGATCGAGCCTATACCAGCGCCTGATGGGCGACAATCCGGACGCTTAGAGCAGCAGGGACGTCAGCGGTCAGCGGCGAACGAGGATCTTGTCGGAGGGATGCACCAGTCCCAGCACGTCGCGGGCGATCTCTTCGACGATATCGGGGTCGGGACGGTCGGGGGCGAGCAGCACCACGTCGCGCCGCAGAGACGAGCGAACGGTCTCGAGACCCTTGATTTCGAACTCCAGGGCTGCGGAGCGGGAAATCAGGCTAGTGCGGGTCTCGAGACCGTGTCGGCCGTAAAGTGCATGATGGACGAAGTAGCCGGTAAGTCCCAGGCAGCTAAGCAACACCAGGAGAAGCCGGGGGGCCACGCGTCGGTCATGTTGGGTTGGGTTACGCAGCACGTTCGGTCTTTTGTGTTCGACTTGGAACGTCACCAATATGGCTGAACGTCCTTAAGACGCGGTAAAGCCACGTTCCATCAGCAGACTTGAGCGGCAGAAAATTTTGCACCGCTGCCGCGCGGCATCTTTTACAAGAGGGGCCCCCACAATGCGTTCTCTCCTGTCGCTGTTGGCTCTGGTGCTGACGCTGCTGCTCGCGGCCCTCGGCCCGGCCGCGGCTGAAAAGCGCCTCGCGCTCGTCATCGGCAACAGCGCCTATGTGCATGCCGCCCCGCTCGCCAATCCGCTGGCCGACGCGCGCGCCATGACGGCGGCGTTGAAAGCCACCGGCTTCGACGTGATCGAGGCGACCAACGCCGACAAACTGCGTTTCGACGGCGCCTTGCGGTCGTTCGCCGGAAAACTTGCCGGTGCCGACGTGGCGCTGTTCTTCTACGCAGGGCACGGGCTGCAACTCGGGATGCAGAACTATCTGGTGCCGGTCGACGCCAAGCTCGACAGCGAGCGCGATCTCGAGTTCGAGGCGGTCAAACTCGATTTCGTGATGCGGCA
>JBKBNR010000197.1:0-1976 GCA_046295315.1 Hyphomicrobiaceae bacterium | reverse complement strand
GCCGCGACAACCCGCTGGCGCGCAACCTCGCCCGCTCGATGGGCACGCGCTCGGCAGCGATCGGCCGCGGCCTCGCCGCCGCATCCACCGGCCTCGGCACGTTCATCGCCTACGCGACGCAGCCCGGCAACGTGGCGCTCGACGGCGACGGCAAGAACTCGCCGTTCACGGAAGCGCTGGCCCGGCACATGCGGGTCAGGAACCGCAACCTCGCGGCGACCATGATCGAAGTGCGCAAGGATGTCGTAGCGGCGACCGGCGGCCGCCAGGTGCCGTGGGATCATTCCGCGCTCACGGGCGAGTTCTATTTCGTGCCGCCTACCGACAATCCGGCGGCCGGCTCGGTCTCCGCCGCGCCTTCCGGATCGACCACCGACCTTGCGGCCCTTCAGGAACGCTTGCGGGTGTTGGAAGAGCAGGCCAGGTCGCGAGACGCCGCGCCGCTGGCGGGCGCTATGATGA
Organism: Hyphomicrobiaceae bacterium; assembly: GCA_046295315.1. Classification (GTDB taxonomy): domain Bacteria; phylum Pseudomonadota; class Alphaproteobacteria; order Rhizobiales; family Hyphomicrobiaceae; genus JAEUMD01. Next base: position 1,514 of record JBKBNR010000197.1, on the reverse strand, counting down.
CCGCCGACGGCATTCGCCTCGCCGAATTGCGCGCTCGCGCTGCCGGTCTCGAAGATCAGGTGAAGGAGATGCAGAAGCGGCTGATGAACGCGCGCATGCAGGAGGGGCGCGCGGCGAACCAGGACGAACGGATGCGCCTGATGCGAGAGTCGTCGGCTCTCCAGATGGATTGGACCCGGCGCGGCCTCGAGCTGAAAAAGATGCGCGAGGAGATCGCCGCGCTGGAGGCACAATCGCCCGCCGCGACCGGCGGACGCGATGCATTCGACATCCCTGTTGCCATTGGCGGGGTTACCCCGTCGCGTAGCCAGCAGGGCTTCGACTTCTACGACGGCTTGGCAGTGACGAGCGGCGACAGTGTCAAGGACGTCCGCGTCGATAGCGCAGACGGATGCATGGTGGCCTGCCGTCACACCCCCGAGTGCGGCATCGCCTTCCACCGCACCCTGAGCCCCCGTAAGCCCGGGCAGGCGATGGCTGATATGACGCAGTTCTGCGCGATCTATCGCAGTGCTTCGACTTTCCGGCCGGACCCTGATGCGACGACGATTGCTCGACGCTCGCAGTGACGTCAACCGCCAGCGTCAAACCGGGGTCGAGGGGGGCAAGCCCCCTCGCCTTCACGACCTTCAAGCGAGCTTCGCAGCCCGCACGACGCCGCGGCCGGCGAACCGCGCTACGTCGCCGAGTTCGCCTTCGATGCGGATCAACTGGTTGTATTTGGCCAGCCGATCCGAGCGCGACAGCGAGCCCGTCTTGATCTGCCCGCAGTTGGTGGCAACCGCGAGATCGGCGATGGTCGAATCTTCCGTCTCGCCCGAGCGATGCGACATCACCGCCGTATAACCTGCACGCTGCGCCATGTTGACCGCGTCGAGCGTCTCCGTGAGCGTGCCGATCTGGTTGACCTTGACGAGGATCGAGTTGGCGGTGCCCTTCGCGATACCGCTGGCGAGCCGCTCGGTGTTGGTGACGAACAGATCGTCGCCGACGAGTTGGCACTTCTTGCCCATCAACTCGGTCAGCCCCTTCCAGCCGTCCCAGTCGTCCTCGGCCATGCCGTCCTCGATCGAGATGATCGGATACTTGGCGACCAGCGCTTCGAGATACTTCGCCATGCCGGCGGAATCGAGCGTCTTGCCCTCGCCTTCGAGCACGTACTTGCCGCCCTTGTAGAACTCGGTCGAGGCGCAATCGAGCGCCAGCACCACATCGTCACCCGGCTTGTATCCGGCCTTCTCGATCGCTTTCATGATGAACGACAAAGCTTCGTCGGCGCTCTTCAAGGCCGGTGCGAACCCGCCCTCGTCGCCGATGCCGGTGTTGTGGCCCGCATCCTTCAAGTTCTTCTTCAGCGCGTGGAAGATTTCAGCGCCCATGCGGATCGCTTCAGCGCACGTCTCCGCGCCGACCGGCATGATCATGAACTCCTGAATATCGATCGGGTTATCGGCGTGCGCACCGCCGTTGATGATGTTCATCATCGGCACGGGCAGAATGTGCGCCGAGGCGCC
>JBKBNR010000196.1:0-5884 GCA_046295315.1 Hyphomicrobiaceae bacterium | reverse complement strand
TCGCCGATTCAGTCTTGTTTTTTCCCTTGGCGGCCAATTGCGCCCAAGGCAGTCTGAAATCCGACAGGGCTCCGATCAATTCCTTCCACTGTTCGGGATGTGCACCCTGTAGAATGAGCTGAGCGTTACGCCAGTCGAACACGTCGAACTTCGCCAGTACGGTTGCCGGGATCGCCGAATTCATCCGTGTTCTCACTGCCTCTCGGAAGAGTACAATATCGGGCGCCATGAACAATTCAAGAACATTTTGCCCGATGCTACTCGGTAACATGATTCAAGGTTCGCTGGGCGATCGGTGACTTGCCATCCACCGAGACTTCGGCCATAAGGCGCGCATCCCACACGTAGCCCACGCGACTGCCGGATTGAAAGCCCCGGCGGGACGCTCCGGTGGGCGTTTGGCGTTTGCACGGTCATCCGGCCGGCACGCCAGCGTCTTCTCAGGGCCACGGAGGTTCAACCGGAAAAGGAACTCTCGATGTCGCTTCCGACGTTCAATATGCGTCAGCTGCTCGAAGCTGGCGTGCATTTCGGCCACCAGTCGCACCGCTGGAACCCGAAGATGGCGCCGTTCATCTTCGGCGCTCGCAACAATATCCACATCCTCGACCTGACGCAGACGACGCCGCTGCTGCATCAGGCCCTCGTCAAGGTGTCCGACACGGTCGCCGGCGGCGGTCGCGTGCTGTTCGTCGCCACCAAGCGCGCCGCGTCCGATGCGATCGCGGATGCCGCCAAGCGCTCGGCGCAGTACTACATCAATCACCGCTGGCTCGGCGGCATGCTGACCAACTGGAAGACGATCTCGCAGCGCATCCGCTACCTGCGCCAGCTCGACGACATCCTTGCCGATCCGCAGGGCCGCCCGAAGAAGGAAATCCTCAATCTTCAGCGCGAGCGTGACAAGTTGAACAAGGCGCTCGGCGGCATCAAGGACATGGGCGGCACGCCCGATCTGCTGTTCGTGATCGACACCAACAAGGAAGCCAACGCTATTCGCGATGCCAAGAAGCTCGGCATCCCGATCGTCGCCATCGTCGACACCAACTGCGATCCCGATGGCATCGACTTCCCGATCCCCGGCAACGACGACGCCGGCCGCGCCATCACGCTCTATTGCGATCTGATCGCGCGCGCCGCCATCGACGGCCTCGGCCGCAGCCAGTCGGCGGCAGGCGTCGACCTCGGCGCTGCGGAGAAGCCGGTCGGCGAGGAACTGCCGGATGAAGGCGCGACGTTCTTCGGCATCGATGCCCCGCGCGGCGACGCCGACGACCTGACGCGCCTCTCGACCGGCATCACCTCGAAACTCGAGCAGCGCTTGAACGACATCGGCCTGTTCCACTTCTGGCAGGTAGCCGATCTGACGCCGGATCAGGTCGAGATGATCGACCGCCAATTGAAGCTCAAGGGGCAGATCGCCAGCGAGGGCTGGGTCGCGGCGGCGAAGAAGCTGGCCGAGGCCTGATCGTCGTGGGCGGCCGCGCGCCGCCGGCAGACGCACAATTCGACAGTTCGGTCGGGGCCCGGTGTTGCGTCACTGACGCTCGGCCCCCAGCCGCAGCCAGGTGGCCAGCCGAACGGCAGTGACAAAAAGCAGCACCAGAAACACTGCGTTTCCGGTGTTCCTCGTGCCTCTGACATTTGCTCGGAACCTGGTAGCAGGGTTAGGCGGATATCGGAGACCGAACACGAGAGCCCCGCCCGTCACGATTGCTTCAAGGCGGGATATTACGACGAGCGGCCGTTCGCTCGGGCGGTGTCGTGGCGACACGGCGTCCTCCGCTCGGCGACCCGCGAACGCCAACCGCCCCGCGAACGCGAACAGGAACGAGATCGATGACCACCATTTCCGCCTCCACCGTCAAGGAACTGCGCGAGCGCACGGGCGCCGGCATGATGGACTGCAAGAAGGCGCTCGAGGAAACCAAGGGCGATGTCGAGGCGGCGATCGACTGGCTGCGCGCCAAGGGGCTCGCCAAGGCCGCCAAGAAAGCTGGCCGCGTCGCCGCCGAGGGCCTCGTCGGCGTGGTTGCCAGCGGCACCAAGGGAGCGCTCGTCGAAGTCAACTCCGAGACCGATTTCGTTGCCCGCAACACCCAGTTCCAGAACATGGTGAGCGGCATCGCCTCGCTGGCGCCGAAAGCCGCCGGCGACGCCGAGAAGCTCGCCGCGATGCCGTTCCCAGGCGGCAAGGGCAGCGTCGACGAGACGATCAAGGAGATGATCGCGACCATCGGCGAGAACATGAACCTGCGCCGCACCGCGGTCGTCGAAGTCTCGAGCGGCCTTGTCGCCTCCTATGTGCATGGCAAGATCGTCGACGGCCTCGGCAAGATCGGCGTGCTCGTCGGCCTCGAGACGACCGGCGCCAATGCCGACGCTCTTGCCGAGATCGGCCGTCAGGTCGCCATGCATGTCGCCGCCACCAATCCGGTGTCGATGACCATCGACGGCGTGCCGCCGGAAATCCTCGAGCGCGAGAAGGGCATCCTGGCGGAGAAGAACCAGGGCAAGAAGCCCGAGGTTCTGGAGAAGATCTTCCAGTCGAGCCTGAAGAGCTTCGCCAAGGACAACTGCCTGCTGGAGCAGCCGTTCGTGCACGATCCCGCGAAGACGGTGGCGCAGGCGGTGAAAGAGGCCGAGAAGGCGGTCGGCGCGCCGATCAAGCTGACCGGGTTCGTCATCTTCAAGCTCGGCGAGGGCATCGAGAAGAAGGAAGAGGACTTCGCCGCTGAGGTTGCCGCCGCCGCCGGCACGAAATAGCTGCTCGCGGCACTTTGCCGCTCGGACATCAGTCGAGGCGGCGGACCAGATCGGTCCGCCGCCTTTCGTATGTGGCGTCGGCCCCGCGCGCCTTTTGGGATGCCGAAGGCCGCGAATTGGGGTATTGCACGGCCGCCACACCGCCTGACAACGGAGACGACGACCATGAGCCCGCCGCTGAAGTACAAGCGCCTGCTGCTGAAGCTCTCGGGCGAGGCGCTGATGGGCCGGCAAGCGGGCGGCATCGACATGGACGTCGTCGAGCGGCTGGCGCGCGATGTGGCGGATGCGGTGGCGGCGGGCGCCGAGATCGCGATCGTCATCGGCGGCGGCAACATCTTCCGCGGCCTGCAGGGGGCGGCGAAGGGCATGGACCGCGCCACCGCCGACTACATGGGCATGCTGGCGACGGTGATGAACTCGCTGGCGTTTCAGGGCGTGCTCGAAAAGCTCGGCGTGCCGAGCCGCGTGCAGTCGGCGATCCCGATGCCGACGGTGTGCGAAAGCTATGTCCGACCGCGCGCCATGCACCACATGCGAAAGGGGCGCGTCGTCATCTTCGCCGCCGGCACCGGCAACCCGTTCTTCACCACCGATACCGCGGCGACACTGCGTGCCGTCGAGATGGGTTGCGATGCGATGGCAAAAGCGACGCAGGTCGACGGCGTCTATTCCGCCGACCCGCGCAGGGTCGCGGGGGCGACCCGATACGACGAGCTCGGCTACGACGAGGTGCTGGCGCGCAACCTTCAGGTCATGGATGGCGCCGCAATCGCACTTGCCCGCGACAATCGACTTCCGGTAATTGTCTTTTCCATCGAGGCATCGGGGAATCTCTTGAAGGTCCTGCGGGGCGAGGCGCGTGCCACCGTCGTTCGTGGCGCGGCGTGATGCGGCGGGCGTGCCCGGGCTCGGAGCACGGTTTTCGAGGTCCGTCGCCGGATGGTGGCCGACGGGCCGCTCGGTCTGCCCATCGGCGGTTCTCTGCCGCAGTTGCGTCGAGTGATGATCTGGCGGGGTGGCGGAATGTGGCTGCCCGGCTCAGGTGTGCTTCGATCCGGCCGCCGCGTCGTGGCACGCCGACGGCCGGTTGGCGACGACAATAGGGCCCGGTTTCGAGCGGGCCGACCATGAGACCGCAGTCCGAGCGCCTGCATCGCGCCCGGCGGCGTCAATTCCGGCGCCCACTCCGGCGCTACGGCTCGACGATACGAGGAACAGGACATGACCGCGGGTAGCTTCAGCATCAACGACCTCGAGACCCGTATGCGGGCTTCGATCGATGCCTTCAAACGCGAACTGAGTGGTCTGAGAACCGGACGCGCCAGCGCCCATCTGCTCGATCCCATCCAGGTCATGGTGTACGGATCGCGGATGCCGCTCAATCAAGTGGCGACCGTGTCGGTGCCGGAATCACGCACCATCTCGGTGCAGGTCTGGGACCGCACCAACGTCGGCGCGGTCGAGCGCGCCATTCGCGAATCGAACCTCGGCCTCAACCCGGTGATCGACGGCACGCTGCTGCGGCTGCCTATTCCGGCGCTGACCTCCGACCGTCGCACCGAGCTGACCAAGATTGCCCACAAGTATGCCGAGAGCTGCAAGGTGGCGATCCGCAACGTCCGCCGCGACGGCATGGAGCTGCTGAAAAAGCTCGAGAAGGACAGCCTGATGAGCCAGGACGAGCACAAGAAGAACGCCACGAAGGTTCAGGAACTGACCGACCAGTTCATCAAGGAAGTCGACACGACGCTGCAGGCCAAGGAGGCCGAAATCCACAAGGTGTGATCGTCACCGCCCCGTCCCCATCCGTTCCGACCAGCGACCGGGCCACGCGAGGCCCTACCGAAAAGGCCAGGTCTCAAGTGTCCTCACGCTCCCAAGTCGAGGTCGGCGATCGGACCGGTGGCGGCAAGGCCGGCGCCGTCCGCCACGTCGCGATCATCATGGACGGCAACGGTCGCTGGGCCAAGGCGCGCGGTCTGCCGCGTGGTATCGGCCACCGCAAAGGCGTCGAGGCGGTACGGCGCACGGTCCGCGCGGCGATCGATCTCGCCATTCCCTACCTGACCATCTACACCTTCTCGTCGGAGAACTGGTCGCGGCCCGCCGACGAGATCGACGACCTGATGGGCCTCATCAAGCGCTTCATCCGCCGCGATCTCGCCGAGCTGCATCACGCCGGCGCGCGCATCCGGGTGATCGGGGAGCGCCACGGGGTCGATCCCGAGCTGATGTCGATGATCGACGAGGCGGTCGAGCTGACACGCGACAACACGGCGCTCACCCTCATCATTGCCTTCAACTACGGCGCCCGCGCTGAAATCGCCAAAGCGGCGCGGCGCCTCGCCGTCGACCTCGCCGCGGGCCGTATCCGCGAGGCCGATATCGACATCGACGCCGTCGGGGCGCGGCTCGACACGCACGGCACGCCCGACCCCGACCTGCTGGTGCGCACCAGCGGCGAGATGCGGCTGTCGAATTTCCTGCTCTGGCAGTGCGCCTATACGGAGTTCGTTTTTCTCGACACGCTGTGGCCCGATTTCGGCCGCGAGGAACTGGAGCGCGCCCTGGCGATCTACCACGCGCGGGACCGGCGTTTCGGCGGCCTGAGCAAGCGGTCCAGCGCATGAGCGCGCATGAGCCCGAGCGTTCGGGGAACGACGCGAACGCTCAACCGATGGCCAATACCACCAAATCCGATCTGAAGCCGCGCCTGATCGCTGGTGTGGCGATGGCCACTGTGGCGCTGGCGTTGACCTACGCCGGGCCGCTGCCGTTCGCGGCGATGGTCGGGCTGGTCGCGGTGCTGATGTGCTGGGAGTGGGGCCGGGTGGTTCGCGGCCGCGATTTCGGCGTGGCGTTCGCCGCCCATGCAGCGACAGTTGCGGTCGCGGTCGGGCTGGCGGCGATCGGCGACATGCGGCTGGCTCTCGCGGCGCTCGCCGCTGGCGCCATCCTGGTGTTGGTCGCGGCGGGCGGGGGGCGCCGCGAAATGTCGGCGCTGGGCGTCGCCTATGTCGGGCTGCCGGCTCTGGCGCTGATCTGGTTCCGCAACGACGGCGCGCTCGGCCTTTATGCCGTGCTGTTCATATTCGCCGTCGTCTGGACCTCGGAC
>JBKBNR010000195.1:0-5885 GCA_046295315.1 Hyphomicrobiaceae bacterium | reverse complement strand
GCTCGATGTCCATCGAGTCGAGGATCTGGTCCTTCATCTCGCGGTCGGTGACATTGCCGCACAGCTGAATCAGCCGGTCGGACAGCGTCGACTTGCCGTGGTCGATGTGGGCGATGATGGAGAAATTGCGGATCAGCGATGTATCGGTCATGGCCGGGTCATTAGCATTGGGGCGCGGCGCGCGGAAGGGCGCTTGTGGGGACGGTACGTACCCCGCCGGCGCCTGGGCCACCATCGGCGGCCACGACCGGCGGCCACACCGGCGGGTGGCATGGAGAAGCCCGGGTCCGGTAGCGGAAAGGGAGTCGGGTCAGAAACTGTCTCACGTCTGTCACCGGGCCATAGTCAGAAAGGAGTGGGTCAATTCGCTTGACGCACCGCGAAACCATGTCGCATACGAAACGTTGACAGCGGCAGATGCGCAACAGGGAGTTTTCGTCCTCATGGCTTATAATCCAGGCGCTCACATGGGTAGAGAGATGAACGACGAGGCCAAGCGCGCGATCAATGCGGCCTTCGATGCGCTGAACGACTGGCGCAACGAAATGGCGGCGGCCAACGAGCGCTACTCGACGAAGGTGTTCGATCAGATGTCGAACGCCACCCGCGCCATGGGCGTGCCGGACGAGGCGGTCAACGCCACGCGCCAGCAGTTGCAGAATGCCTCGCGCATGCAGTTGCAGATGATGGATCAGGTGATGGACGCCTGGAAGCAGCAGATGCGCGATCCCTCGGCGGCCATGAACATGCCCAGCGATTTCATGAAGGGCATGCCGGATTTCTCCAAAGGTTTCGGCGATATGAGCGCCATGGGCGGCATGACGATGGCGCCGTTCCAGATGTGGATGCAGGCCGCCGAGATGTGGCAGAAGAACTGGACCAGCGCCATGTCGTTCTGGATGAAGGGGCCGCAAGGTCTGACCGAGATGATGGAGCAGTTTCGCAAGGACATGGGCGGCCGCTGAGCCGCCGTCCCGACAGCGCGAAGCCCGCCAAGCCGCGAGCGCAACGGCTCGCGGCGTTTTATTGCCTCGCGCCGGAAATTCGCGTCCTGGCCGTGCTGCCGGCGCGTTTACGGCTTGACGCTCGCCGCAGCGCCGTCACACTCCCGCGCGAATTTCCCAGCACTCGACTCGACCGCTCGTGCTCCCCCCATATAAGGGATAACTGATGCCGACGCACTCCGTCCGTCCGATCTTCGCCACGCATGCGCTTTCGGTCCTCGCCGCGCTGTCGCTTTTGGGCTTCGCTTCCGCCGTCGAGGCCGCCGGGCCGCCACCCGCCAATTTCAAAGAGAACCCGCGCACCTGCCAGAACTCGGCGAGCTTCGATCGCTGGCTGGCAGGCTTTCGCAAACAGGCAAAAGCCGAGGGCATCAGTGAGCGCACGATCGCGCGGGTGCTCGACGGCATGACGCTCGACCCGACCGTTATTTCACGCGACCGCAAGCAGGGCTTTTTCGCGCAGGGCTTCATTTCGTTCCAGAAGCGGCTCGCCACACCGAACCGCGTCGCATCGAGCAAGCGCAAGATCGCCGCCAACAAGGTGCACTTCGATCGTGCCGAGCGCGAGTACGGCATTCCGCCCGAGGTCATCACCGGGTTCTGGGCGCTGGAAAGCGACTTCGGCGCCGGCATGGGCAAACTCAACGTGCTGCGCTCGCTGGCCACGCTCGCCTACGATTGCCGCCGTGGCGAGATGTTCACCGAGGAATTGAAGGCGGCGCTGAAGATCATCGACAGCGGCGACCTCGAGCCCGAGGAGATGATCGGATCGTGGGCCGGCGAACTTGGGCAGACGCAGTTTTTGCCCACCCGCTACTTCGAGTTCGCCATCGACTACGACGGCGACCAGCATCCGAACCTGTTCAAGTCCGATGCCGACATCATCGGCTCGACCGCCAATTACATGAAATATCTCGGCTGGAAGGCTGGCGAGCCGTGGATCGAGGAAGTGGTGATCAGCGGCGAACTGCCATGGAAGGAAGCCGATCTGACGATCCTGCATCCGCGCTCACAATGGGCGAAATGGGGCGTCAGGCGGCGCGGCGGCGGCGCCTTGCCGGACGATGGCAAGAAGGCTTCACTGCTGTTGCCGATGGGACGTCACGGTCCGGCGTTTCTCGCCTACGACAATTTCCGCGTCTATCTGCAATGGAACCAGTCGCTCAACTATGCGACCACCGCGGCCTATTTGGCGACGCGCATCGCCGGCGCGCCGGAGATGAGCCCCGGCCGCGCCGACATCGTCGAATTGACGCAGGACGAGACGAAAGAGTTGCAGAAATTGTTGTCGAAGCGCGGTTTCGATGTCGGCAACATCGACGGGCTCGCTGGCGCCAAGACACGCGCCGCGGTCAAGGAAATGCAGCTCAAATACAAGCTGCCGGCCGACAGCTTCCCGACGCCGGAACTGCTCGCGATCCTGCGTCGCGGGTAAGGTCGGACGCATCGGTGCGGATGACCGGTGCCGGCGTGGGAGGCCCGCGATGATCGACATTGTCGCGGCCATCGTGCCGGTGTTCGCGCTGATCGTCTTCGGACAGGTGGTGCGCCGGACGCTCGTCGATCACGCCGAGTTCTGGTCGGGCGCCGACCGCCTCACCTATTGGGTGCTGCTGCCGGCGCTGCTCTACAGCAAAATTGCGACCATGCAGGTTTCGGCCGATTTCGTCGGGCCGTTTGCGCTCGTCGTGATCGCGGGCTTTGCCGCGGCATTCGTGTTCGCGCTGGTGGCCGCGAAAGCCATGCGGATGCCGGGCCCGGTGGCGAGTTCGGTCGTGCAGGGCGCGGCGCGCCACAACACGTTCATCGCCCTTGCCGTGACGGAGCGGGTGTTCGGCGCCGCGGGCCAGGCGAGCGCCTATCTGGCGTCGTCGATCCTCATACCCATCACCAATGTCGCCGTCGTGGTGGCGATCGTCATGCTGCACCAGGCGGCAACGTCGACAGGTGCCCTGACGCGGGCGATCGCGCGCGATCTGGCGCGCAACCCGTTCATCATTTCGGTCGGTGCCGGTATCGCGGTCAACGCGCTCGGCATCGGCGCCATTCCGGTGGTGCACGACATGGCCGATCTGCTCGGCCGAGCCGCGCTGCCGATCGTGCTGCTGTCGATCGGCGCCGGCATCAAGCTCGATGGGCTGAGCGCTTCCGTCGTGCCGATTGCTGTGGCGACGGCCGGCAAGATGCTGGTGTTCCCGCTCGCCATCTTCCTCGTCGCGATATGGCAGGGCCTCGGCGTCGTACCGGCGAGCGTGGCGATGGTCTACGGATCGTGTGCGACGGCGACCTCGTCCTACGCGCTGGCGCGCCAGATGGGTGGCGATGCACCGCTGGCAGCCGCCATCGTGACGCTTCAGACTCTGCTGAGCTTCCTCACCATCCCCGTCGCCATCGAGATCGCCCGCGCCGCGTTCGGATGATGCCGCGAGCCGACGCGCGCGGCGCCGGCCAGCACTCGTGCCGCCGACCGCCGTTCAGCCGCTGACGTCTACCGTCGCCGGCGGCGCTCTTCTCGCAATTGCAGCATCAATTGCTGCAAAGCCATATTCCACTGCGCGCATATTCGTCGCAGCGAATGATGGAGCGTAGTGTGGCACGTTTTGGCTGCGAAATCCGACTACCAGGGTCGTCTATCAGGTCAACACATTGCAACGGAACGAGAAAATGGCCTCGAAATTCATCATGCTCGGCGTCACGATGCTTACATTCGCCATCTCGCCAACGAACGCAGAAGAAGTCTGCAAACAGTTCGGACCGCAAACTCCACGCGATATTTCCGATTTTGCCGGCAGCAATCCGGGCCGCTTCCCGCTTGCGGGTCCGGTTGCGGAGATGAACCTCTGCAACATCCACTTCCACCTGAACGCCGAGCACAAGGGACCGGGTTTCTCGGTTTCGGCGGGCGGAGGCGATCACGGCGGGTTCAAGTGCAACGAAACCGCGAGCCTGACGCCGGCCGAACTGGCGCCGACCTCCGCGCCGGTCTGCAAAGGTGCCAAGCCCGGTGACACGATCGAGGTCCACTGGGTCTATTCCACTTGCGACGTGAAACCGGGCAAGGGGCTCGGTTCGTGCAGTTCGCCCTCGTGCGCCAACCCGTCGCTGCGCGTCGAAACGCAGGTGTTCGTGCTGGTCAACGACCCCAAGGCGGTCGATTTCGCGCGCTACGACGTCGCAGCGGATGCGGCGCGTCCGAAGGCGCTGCCGCGCGGTACAGGCAAACCTGTCGTCTACCGCGGGTCGACCACGGGTCCGAGCTACACCAATTCGAAATGCTCGCCGTTGCAGGTGACGTGGAGCGTGCGTCCGCGTTGCGCCAAGCTCGACATCAACTCGCTCGGCAAGTGGTGCGGCAACAACGTCTTCGAGGAGGACCACGCCCACGGCGTGCGCCAGCTCGTCACCAACAAAGCCCTGCTCGAGCCGATCGTTTCGGACAAGGGTGCCGCTGCGATTGCTCAGAAGATCAAGCGCTGATCCGGGTGACGGGCTAATAGCGGCGGGTCGCGCGCCTCGCTGGCGCAGCGGCCAGCTGCCGGCGTCGAACGTGGCCCACGGCCGGAGTTGGCCGGCCGTGATCCCCGCCTTGCGGACGCCGTTACCGCCTCATCTGTGATCCGCGGCGAGCGCGGGTCAGTGGAGCTTGACGTGCGGCTCCGTGCGGCGCGTCAGCAGCCGCGCCAGCGTGTCGAGCGTCACCTTGGTGACGCCGTGCAGCGCCATCTCGTGCATCTTGTACAAGGAGCGGTACATGAGCTTGGCGAACAGCCCCTCGATCATCATCGAGCGCCCCGAGACGAACCCCATCAGGCTGCCCACCGTCGAATAGTGGCCGAGCGACACGAGCGAGCCGAAATCACGATAGACGAACGGCTGCAGCGGTTCGCCGCGCATGCGCCGCGGAATGTTGGCGATCAGGTGCGAGGCCATCTGGTGCGCGGCCTGTGCCCGCGGCGGAATCGGTGAGGAAGCGCCTTCGGGGATCAGATACGCACAATCGCCGAGCGCGAAGATGTTTTCGTCGGCAACCGACTGCAGAGTGTCGCGCACGATGATCTGGTTGGAGCGGCTGGTCGGCAGCCCGTCGAGCGTGGCGAGAACATCCGGGCCTTTGACGCCAGCGGCCCAGACGACGAGTTCCGCCGGGATGAAATCGCCATTCGCCAGTTTGACGCCGTCCTTCGTCACCTCGGTGACGCGCGCGTTGGTGCGGATGTCGACGCCGAGACGGGTGAGGATTTTCGCGGTTGCTTCCGACAGGCGCTCGGGCAGTGCCGGCACGATGCGCGGCGCGGCGTCCATCAGCGTGATCTTGATGTCCTTCTCGGCGTCGATACGATCGAGGCCGAACGCGACGACGCCGCGCGCCGTGCGATGCAGCTCCGCTGAAAGCTCCGTACCGGTGGCGCCGGCGCCGATGATGGCGACGTGAAGCTGGCCGGGGCGGATGGCCTCGGGCTGGGCGTGGGCGTGGATGCAGGCATTGACCAGGCGGCGGTTGAAGCGCTCGGCGGCTTCCGGCGTGTCGAGCATGATGGCGTGCTCTTTGGCGCCCGGCGTCCCGAAGTCGTTGGATACCGAGCCGATGGCCAGCACCAGCGTGTCGTAGCGGAACGAGCGCTTCGGTGTGATCTCGCGTCCGTCCTCGTCGAAGGTCGCGGCGAGGTGCACGAGCTTCTGCGCGCGGTCGATGCCGGTCAGCTCGCCGAAGCGGTAGCGGAAGCCGTGCCAGTGCGCCTGTGCGAGATAGTCGAGTTCGTGACGGCCGACGTCCATGCTGCCGGCGGCAATCTCGTGCAGCAGCGGCTTCCAGATGTGGGTGCGCGACTTGTCGATCAGCGTGATATCGGCTTTGCCTTTGCGGCCGAGCTTGTCGCCGAG
>JBKBNR010000194.1:2096-5937 GCA_046295315.1 Hyphomicrobiaceae bacterium | reverse complement strand
CTCATCACCCCGAACGACCCCATCTACCTGACGGCGCGCGGCCGGGTCCTGCTGGCCCAGAACAAGCTCGACGAGGCCATCGCCGACTTCGACCGCGTGTTCAAGCTCACGATCATCAATCCCGAGGTCAGCGCGCTGCGCGGCGAGGCCCATTACTGGAAGAAGAGTTACGAGGCCGCGCTCGCCGACCTCAACCGCGCCATCCAGTACAAGCCCTCGCTTGGCGCGGCCTATCTGAACCGCGCGAGGGTCTACAAGGCGCTGGGAGAGCTCGACAAGGCGCTCCCAGATCTCGACAAGGCTCTGGCCATCAATGAAAAACACGCCGCAGCGCTCAAGAACCGCTGCGTGGTCCGCGCCGTCCTGGGCAAGGATATGGCCGGAGCCCTCGCGGATTGCGAGGCCGCGATCGCCGTGGACGGCCGGAAGACCGAGCACCTGAGCAACCGCGGCATGGTCAAGCTCCTGATGTCCAGGACTGACGAGGCTATCGCGGATTTCACGGAGGCTCTCGCCAAGGACCCCAAGAACCACGAGGCTCTGCAGGGCCGCGGCATCGCGCGGTTGCGTGCCGGTGAGGCGCGTGCCGCCCAGCAGGACTTCGACGCCAGCGAGCGCCTCAGCCCCGGCATCAGCCAGCGCTTCGAGCGCTATCGCAGCGCCGCCCGCTAAGTTCGGATTTCGTATCCAGGGAAGCTCATCGTCAACGAGCCCGAAGCCGAGCAGGTGCGACACATCTTCCGGCGCTATGCGGCGCTCGGCTCGATGCGCCTGCTCGGTCATGAACTCGATCGCGATGGCATCGTCAGCAAAGTTCGGCGACGGCGCCGGCGAACCGTACGGCGCCAAGCCGCTTGCCCGCGGCGCGCTGTACCTGATGCTGCTGAACCGGATCTATCGCGGCGAGATCGTCCACCGGGAGGCCAACTATCATGGCGAGCACGCGGCGATCATCGACGAGGAACTCTGGCATGCGGTCGCCGAGCGTTTGGCAGCCAACCGAAACGAGCACGATAGCGGGGCGGCCGCGGAGACCCCGAGCCTGCTCGTCGGCCTGCTCCATGACGAGACCGGCAAGCCGATGACGCCGACGCATACGGTCAAGAAGCGGCGCGGGGCTGGCGGGGCGGCCGCGCCCCTTCAAAGCGCCAAGCGCTACCGCTATTACATTTTACGGGCGCTGGTGGCGGCAAGCCGGTCGCAGGTGCCCGGCGGCCGGCGGATCCCGGCTGGCGACATCGAGCAGCTGGTCGTCTATCGGCTATGCACGTTTCTGACCAATCGCGGCGACGTGCATGACGCGCTCGATGCCCGCATTCCCGACGCCGCCGAGTTGGAGCAATTGATCGCACGAACCGTCGAACTGGGCCAAACGTGGAGGAAGCGGCCGGTCGTCGAACAGCGCGTCATGATTTCGTCGCTGCTGGCGCACATCGATATCGGTGCCGACCGCATCGACATTCACCTCGATCGCGGACGACTGGCCGATCTGCTACGCGGCGATCATCGTCGGCGGAGCGTGTCCCAATCAGAGCCCAGACCGGCGACAGACACGATCGTCCTTTCCATTCCGACGCGATCGAAACGCGCCGGGATCGGCAAGCGCATGGTGATCGAGGGCGCCCATACCGGTGCGCTGGACGATACGCTGATCAAGCTGGTGGTGAAGGGTTCGCGCTGAGGGACAAGTTGCTGACTGGCGACGGCGTCAGCATCGACGAGCTGTCGGCGCGGGAAAAGCTGACCGGCTCGTACGCGACCCGCCTGCTGCGCCTGACGTTCCTCGCCCCCGATTTCGTCCGCGACGTCCTCGACGGACGCCATCCACCGACGCTCACCGCCAACACTCTCATGGCTGACACGCGACTGCCGTTGGCCTGGACCGAGCAGCGGTCGCGGCTCGCGGCCGGCCGGCCCTGATCGACTCGCGCTCGGGCAACCATCCGGGCCTGATGAGGAGCTGGCACCGGGCAGCCCACCTCACGAGAATGAGGCGGCTCAGGGCGGCGGCTACGATCCGATCGCCAGCAGTTCTACCGCGGTTGGCCGTCGGCGGCAGGGCATCCCTCGCGGGACAGCAGCGAGTCCAGCCGATGACGCAATTACAAAGGGCGGCGCGGTCGCGCGTCACGCTGAAAGCGTGCTTCCAGCACGAGCGAACGACAGTTTCGGGACTGCGATGCGCATGACGCGCTCGCCCGCGATCACATCGCCCGAGTCGTACTACTATTTTGCCGCAAAGAGACAAGGGGCCCGATGCCGCGCCCGGCAGCCGCACTGGAACCGTCTCGGCCGACCACTCGTCGGTGCCGCGACCACGTAACCCGCGGACACTGCAAGCGACTACGAAACCCGCCTCAAAACGATTTTTTATAAGCTATATCAAGTTGTTAGTTGGCGGAGAGGGTGGGATTCGAACCCACGATACGGTTGCCCGTATGCCGCATTTCGAGTGCGGTGCTTTCAACCACTCGACCACCTCTCCGTCGCCGGGGCACCCCGGCGGAGACGGGCTTGTAGCCCGAAGCAGCCGGGCTTTGCAAGCCTTTCGCTCGGTCGGCCGCCCGAGCATCGGGCCGACGCGACGGCGGGTACACCCAGACAGCCGCTGCCGTCACGACGCGGGGATCCGATCAGGCGAAGAACCCGCACCATGCGCCGCCGCGTTAAGGCTTTTTTGGTGATGTGCAGGCATCATCCCACGGTCTCTCCAGGCAGCCGCCGCGAGGGGTGGCGTGTGCCGGGTGCGGCGCCGTCGATGCCATTCCGGCGACCGTCGCCGCCCTGCGCCCGGATCGAGAGTAATGCGTTTGCGTATGTCTACGTCAGCGGCGTTCGTCGTGGCGATGGTGCTCGGCACCGGCCCCGCGGCCGCCCAGTCGTTCCTCGACGCACTTTTCGGGTGGTCGCAACAGAAGTCGTCCGCGCCAGCTCAACAGGTCCCGGCGACGCGCCAACCGGCGACGTCCACCTATCGCGTGCCACCGAACACGATCTACAGCCGACCGGAAATCCAGCGCGATTCCGATGAGGAGCAATTCTCGAACGACGACGAGCTGAGGCCGGTCAAGACCGGGCGTTTGCGCGCGGTGTGCGTGCGGCTCTGCGACGGCTTCTACTGGCCGCTCAACGATCGCGCCTCGCGCCAGACCTTGAAGCGCGAAGCGGAACGCTGCCAGGCGACATGCGGCACCGAAGCACGGCTGTTCTATCAGGACCGCGAATCGCCCGATCCCTCGCGGCTGATCGATCTCGCCGGGCGCCCGTACGATAGCCTGCAGACGGCCTATCTCTATCGCAAAAAGCTGATTTCCGGATGCGGTTGTCGCCCAGCGCCTTGGTCACAGGCCGAGATGGGCCGCCATCGCAACTATGCCATCGCCGAGGCCCTGGCCGAGCAGGCAAAGGCCGCACGGATCGCCGAGACTACAGCCAACGGCCAGATGGCGCAGGCAACTGCCGCCGCGCGGGAAAACAGGAGGGTTGCAGCAGCACCACCGGATGCGGCCGCGGTTTCAGCGCCGCTGACCCGCTGGCCGGATGCGGTCGTTATTGCGGCCATCCCTATGGCGCCCGCTGACGGTCCTGTGAGCGGCAAGGACGCGGAACCGGTCCAGCAGCAGGTCGCAGGCTCGGCTGACGCCGAAGCCTCCGACGCCGCTGTCGCCCTCCTCGAAGCGCGCGCGTTTGAAAAACGCGCCACCCGCTCAACCCGCACCAGCCAGCAGGATCGTGCATCGAGCGCGATCAACCCGCCGGCGCGTCAGGCAAGGCTGCCGCGACAGCCACCTGCGAACCGTCCGCAGAAGGTCGCGGCGTCGGTGCAGGGCTTCGGCGGGCT
>JBKBNR010000194.1:0-2086 GCA_046295315.1 Hyphomicrobiaceae bacterium | reverse complement strand
GAAAGCCCAAGTACGTCTGGCCGGGCGACCGCTGACACCCGCCGCTAACGCCCGCGACAGATTAGGCGTGGTCGACCTCGTCAAAAGCCTCCCAGGCGGCACCTGAAAGCGGATAGATCTCCTCGACGAGATAGGGGCCGCCACCCACCTTCGGCCGTGACGAGTAGAGCACGAAGCGGCTGACCGTGAACGGCTCCGTCGAGAACCCGCCGCGCCGCGACAGCAACTTCGCCAGCGGCTCTATGCGCGGATGGCGCAGCCGGGCGATCGTGACATGCGGTTTGAAGTTGCGCGTTTCGGGTTTCAACCCGGCGCCGCGCGCGGCGCGCTCGTTCGCCCGCCACAATGTTTCGAGTTCTGGGCCAGCTTCGACGCCGGCCCAGAGCGTATGCGGGTCGTTGCCGCCGAATGTGCCGAGCCCCGTGAGGCGCATTTCGAAGGCGTCCGCTTCGATACCCCCGAGCAGTTCGGCGAATTCGCGCGCCGTCTGGTTGTCGACATCGCCAGCGAACCGCAGCGTGAGATGCAGGTTGTCTTCGTGCACCCAGGTGACACCGGGGATCGGCATTTCGACATCGGAGAGTTGGTCGCGGACGGCCTCGGGGAGCTCGATGCCGGTAAACAATCGGGGCATGGCCTCCTCCGACGTGGCACTCGGCGCGTCGATGTCGCGCTCATGACTCCGGTAACATGAGGACGGGTGCCAAAAAAGAAAGGCCGCAGAAATGCGGCCTTCCCATCCGAAGCGGATTTCCCGACGGCTCCGATCAATACACCCGCGCCTTGGGCTCGATGTATTTCATCTCGTTGGTCATGGTGTAGGTGTGCACCGGGCGCTCGTCGAGCCGCACGGCCTTCTTCGCGGTGTCGACGAAGGCGAGTGTATGCTTCATCCAGTTGGCATCGTCGCGCTTGGGGAAATCCTCGCGCGCATGCGCGCCGCGGCTTTCCTTGCGGGCTTCGGCGCCGACCACAGTAACGGCTGCCTGCACGATCAGGTTGTCGTATTCGAGCGCTTCGACAAGATCCGAATTCCAGATCAGCGAACGGTCGGTGACCGAGATGGCGTCGGAATCCCGCCAGATCTGGTTGATCTTCTCGACGCCCTCGACCAGCACCGGTCCGTCACGGAACACGGCGCAGTTGGTCTGCATCACCTTTTGCATTCTGAGGCGCAACTCGGCGGTCGGCTTCTCACCGCTGGCGTAGCGGAAACGATCGAGGCGGGACAACGCGAGATCGACCGCATCGCGTGGCAATTCCGCCTGGCGCTCGCGCGGATCGATGGTTTCCGCGCAGCGCAGCCCAGCGGCGCGGCCGAACACCACGAGGTCGATCAGCGAGTTGGAACCGAGCCGGTTGGCGCCGTGGACAGAGACGCACGCGGCTTCGCCGATCGCCATCAGCCCCGGCACTACCGTATCGGGATTGCCGTTCTTCAGCGTCAGCACCTCGCCGTGATAGTTCGTCGGGATGCCACCCATGTTGTAATGCACGGTCGGGATGACCGGGATCGGCTGGCGGCGCAAATCGACGCCGGCGAAGATCTGCGCACTCTCGGTGATGCCCGGCAGGCGCTCGTGCAGGATCTTGGGATCGAGATGATCGAGATGCAGGTGAATGTGGTCGCCGTCCTTGCCGACGCCGCGACCCTCGCGGATCTCGACGGTCATCGAACGCGAAACGACGTCTCGCGAGGCGAGGTCCTTGGCGTGCGGCGCATAGCGCTCCATGAAGCGCTCGCCCTTGGAGTTGGTCAGGTATCCGCCCTCACCGCGCGCGCCCTCGGTGATGAGCACACCAGCGCCGTAGATGCCGGTCGGATGGAACTGCACGAACTCCATGTCCTGTAGCGGCAGACCGGCACGCAGCACCATGGCGTTACCGTCACCTGTGCAGGTGTGGGCCGAGGTGCAGGAGAAGTAGGCGCGGCCGTATCCGCCTGTCGCAAGAATGGTGCGCTTGGCGTTGAAGGCGTGCAGCGTGCCGTCGTCGAGGCAGAGCGCGATGACGCCGCGGCACGCGCCGTCCTGATCCATGATCAGGTCGATGGCGAAGTACTCGATGAAGAACTCCGCCGAATGGC
>JBKBNR010000193.1:0-5967 GCA_046295315.1 Hyphomicrobiaceae bacterium | reverse complement strand
GCCCTCGTCGCCGCCGTGTCGCGGCGACGGCGGTCATGCAAACATGATAATCTCACAAACAACGGCGGAATCGATCGGGGAGCGATATCCGACGCAGACCAAATCAGCTCGGGAGGAATTCGATACCATGCGCCAATTCATGATCGACATGATGATAATGATGATGCCGGCGATGAAGCCGATGGTCTATGCGGGTGCCGCTGCCGCCATCGCCGGCTTCGTGCTGCTCATCGCGCACATGCTGTTCCGCAGCGATACGGGAGGTTACATCCTGCTCGCCGGTCGCATCCTGCTCGGCCTCGCCATCTTCTTCTTCGCGTGCCAGGTGGCCGGCATGATGCTCGGCATGCCACCGGCGATCAACTTCGGCGACTTCAGCAAGATGGAGTTCATTCTGGTGCCGTTCTGGCAGATCGCAGCGGCATTTCTCGCCGCGTCGCTCTTCCTCGGCTTCATCGGTGGCCGCACCCGCACCGCCTGATCGCTCGCACGCGACGGAAACGAAAACGGCGCGCCACCGCGGCGCGCCGTTTTCTTTGCGTCCGTCGGCGGCGGGTCAGTAGCCGCCTTTGCGACGGCTCTCGGGCAAACCAGCGATGCGGCCGGCGATCTTCGACGGGTCGCCGTTGAACAGGTCGTAGACGTACTTCTGATCGACGTCCTTGCCCCAGTGCTCGGCCATCGCCTTGACGATGGTGCGGGTGTTGGGCTGATTGTTGTTGTTGTTGAAGTACTCGTCGCGCAGATAGTTGATGACGTCCATCTGCTCGGCACCGAGCGTCAGGCCATCGGTCTCGGCGAGCAGACGCGCGAGATCTTCACTCCAATCCTCGAGATTGACGAGATACCCCGTACCCGTCGTTTCGATCTCTTGGCCGTTGAACGTAATGCTCATCGTGTGCTCCTTCTTGGATATCACCCCGGTTGGCGGGGATGGCGTTGCGCAAAGGCGGGCAGCGAGCCTCAGTGCTGCCCGACCTCGGCACTGAATGCTGCTGTGGCAGCGACTTTCGGCGGCTCGGCCTCGTTGAACCATGCGAGCTTGTCGCGCAGCGTCACCACCGATCCGATGATGGTCAGAGCCGGGCTGTTGCCGGTGATGCCGGCTTCCGACACCACGCCTGCAATCGACGACACGGTTCCGGTGACGACCTTCTGGTTCGGCCGCGTGCCGTTCTCGATCACCGCGACGGGAAGCGCGGGATCGGCACCGTGGGCGAGAAAATCGCGCATCAGATCGGCCAGGAACGCCAGCCCCATATAGATCACCACCGTCTGCCCCGGCTGCATAACGGTCGCCCAGTCGGCAGAAAGCCGGCCGGTCTTCGTGTGCCCGGTGAGGAACACGCACGACTGCGCATGGTCGCGATGTGTCAACGGAATGCCGGCGAAGCTCGCGCAACCGGACGCCGCCGTTATGCCGGGAACGATCTGGAACGGTATGCCTTCCGCGGCGAGCAATTCGATCTCCTCGCCACCGCGCCCGAATATGAAGGGATCGCCGCCCTTGAGGCGGAGCACACGCTTGCCCTGGCGCGCCAGCGTCACGAGCAGCTTGCTGATGTCCTCCTGCGGCAGCGCATGGTCGTTGCGCCGCTTGCCGACATAGACGCGCTCGGCGTCGGAGCGGACGAGGTCGAGGATCGGACTGCCGACCAGGCGATCGTAGACGACCACGTCGGCGCGCTGCATCAGCCGCAGGGCGCGGAACGTCAGCAGATCGGGATCACCCGGACCACCGCCGACGAGATACACCTCCCCCTGTGCCGATTTCTCGTCCTTTACGAACGCCTCGAGGCTCTGCTCGAGCTGGCGGCGGGCGCGCGGCTCGTCGTTGGCGAGGACGAGATCGGCAACCGTCCCGTCGACAACGGTCTCGACGAAGCGGCGACGCTTGCGCACATCGGGAATGCGCTTTGCGAGTGTCTCGCGGATGGAGCCGAGAAAGCGGGTGAGGTTGCCGAACGCCGCGGGAACCGTCGCTTCGAGACGCTGGCGGATGAGGCGGCCGAGGAGCGGCGAAACACCGGCTGAGGATACCGCGATGACCAGCGGCGACCGATCAATGATCGACGGCATCGTGAAGTCCGACAGCTCGACGTGATCCTCGACACTGACGAGCACGCCCGCTTCGCGAGCCAATTTCCCGACCTCGGCATCGCGTACGTCATCCTCGGCGGCGGCAAAGACCATCGCGGCGCCGGCCATGTCGCGCGAGTCGGGCTTGCGCTCGCGCACGACGATGCGGCCGCCGTCCGCCAGGCGGCGCAACTCGTCGCATGGATCGGTCGAGTAGACGGTTACCGCGCCGCCGGCAGACCGAGCGAGCAGGGCCTTGCGTGCGGCGACCGGTCCGTCACCAGCGACGACGATGCTGCGGCCTTTGATATCGAGGCAGATCGGAAGCTGCTCCACGGGGTGTGGCTCCACAGTGAGACGGCGGCACGCCGCGTCGTAGACATGGTCTTCGGGTTATCGTGTGCGGGGTCAGGCGCTGGTCGCATCCGGCGGCGAGGGGGCATCATCCTCGGGGACGACGGCAGCATCGCCAGCGGACTTGGCCCAGGCGAGCAACGCGCCGCCCCACGCGACTGCAGTGGCGCCGTCGATGTCCATGATCGTGAACCGACGGCCCTCGCGAATGCGTATGCGCAGCAGGCGCATGCCGCTTTCATGGATGACATCCTGCAACACCACCTCGCGCCGGTAAGGCGCGGCGATTGTCCTGATGTCGGTGACTTTGGGATCGCTCACGACCTCACTCCACCGTCGCGACCTTCGAGATAGCGGCCACCGAGGCTGAACACCCGCTCGATCACCTGCTGCCAGGTCCGCGGCGTATCGGGGAAATCCGGCTTGACGTCGAAATTGATGAAACGCGAGCCACCCTGCGCCGACTTGGCGACCAGGATCAGCAGCTCCTCGAACGACTGCACTTGTGGGTTGTAGATGATGAGGTCGCTGAGGTTGAGCATTCCCGGCTCACGCTCGAGATCCGTTTCGGCCATCGCTAGTTCCTCCCACGTCTTGCTGCGGCTGGCGCCGCTTTTTCGTCTCGTTGCTGTTGCCGCAGGCTGCGTGCAGGCGGCCATTCATGTGCCGACAATTCTCTGCCGGTATCGCGCACGAAGAAGCAGTCGCCCGGCCTCGTCCTCGTTCTCGAACGCAGTGCGTGTGTGCAGGATGTTGTTGGAGATGAGGCCTTCACCCGCCTCCAACCGGTACTTGAACACCAGCGGTTCCTCGCCGTGCGCGAGAAGCCGATCGAGACGGGCGACAGCCGCGCGCGTATCGGCATCGTCGCGCCAGACGATATTGCGCGTCCGCGCCGTGTAGCGCATCGTCAATGCGTTGTCGCCCGGGCCGATCATGAACACCGGCCCCTGGCTCGGCGGGCGCACGCGCCCATCCTCCTCGATGCTCTCGGGGATGGTCATGGCCTCGGGATGCATCAGCGCAGCCAGTTCGGCGCGGCTCGCATCGCGAACACGGATATAGACGATCTCCGGGTCAAGCAGCGCGTTCTCGCCCCCCGTCTTCGCTGGTCGCGCACAGTGCAGCAGCATGGAACGGATCGGCACGTCCGGCGCGTTATAGTAGCCGTCGGTGTGCCAGTTCAGCGCTCTCGTCGTGTAGGGGATGAAGGCTCGCTTGCTCGCTTGCTCGGTCACCTCGATGGCGACGATCCCATCTTCGCCGGCAGAGCGGTGATCCTCGACGATGCCGAGCGAAAACGCTGAGGCAAATTGCCTCAATTCGTCGCCGAGAATGGCCGCAGCTTGGCGTGCGATCGTCTCGGGGCGCACCGGAACGCGGTAGATCGCCATGTTACAGCGCGCGCAGGCATCGACGATGGCGGCGCGCTCCGTGGCCGATGGCGCACACAGGTCCGCCACCTCGAATCGAACCTCCGACAGCGCCCGCGGATAGCTCGCGAGCTTCCAATCCCGCCACCGCAGGTAGGCTTTTTCGTCAGTTAGATCAAACGGGTTGCCGTCCCGTGAACCAACCCCGCCCGAGGCCTTCGGTGTCATGGGTGACCACCGGGGGAAAGCCGAAGCGTTGCTCATGGGCATGTTCTCCGCTCACCGCCGGGCGCCAGATGCCGCGGTCGTGACCACTCCTAAAGTTATGGCAGAGCGTCGCACCCCACCCGGCAAGCGCTTGACCTGTCGAGACTTTGCCGCCCGCCGGCCGACACTCAGGCGGGGAAAAACTGCCTCTTCGGGTAGCCCATTCGACTTTGGACTTGTGCGCTCAACCCAGTCAGTCATAATATGCATACTTGCGAATATGCAAGCGCATGGCTCGATGGGCCGTCGCGGCACGTTTGTAAACGACAGGCGCCCACAGGGCACGATTTAGGATTTTCCGATTCCATTAGTATGGATTATCCTGGATTACAGCTCCGGCGCGTCCTTGTTTCGTCGACAAGGGTGAACGGAGAACGAGGGCTCCCGTCGATGCGGCGGTGCCCGAGTCAGAATGCAAGTGCCAATGCAGGATGGCGGCCCGCCAAGGGGCGCGAACAGAAGGGATGGAACTGATGACGGACGAGACGAAGAAGAGCGCGGTCGGAACAGCCGGCGAAGCGTTCGAAAAGCGGGCGACGCCGAAGCTGGACGAGCTCGAGGGTGGACCCTGGCCGAGCTTCGTCACCGGCCTCAAGCGTCTGCGTGATTCCGAAGACAAGCCGTATGCGGGCTACATGAACGATCTGCTCGGCCAGCTCGAGCACTCCTACGAGAACCGCCTCGGCTATTGGAAGGGCGGCACGGTGTCGGTGTTCGGATACGGCGGCGGCATCATCCCGCGCTTCTCCGAGGTCGCCGACAAGTTCCCGAAGTCGAAGGAGTTCCACACCCTTCGCGTCATGCCGCCGGCGGGCTATCACTACGACACCAAGGTGCTGCGCCAGATGTGCGACATCTGGGAACGCCATGGCTCGGGCCTGATCGCGTTCCATGGCCAGTCCGGTGACATCATGTTCCAGGGCACCACGTCGGAAGGTTGCCAGCGCGCGTTCGACGAGTTGAACGAGATCGGTTTCGACCTCGGCGGCGCCGGCCCGGCACTGCGCACCTCGATGAGCTGCGTCGGTCATGCGCGCTGCGAAATGTCGATGTACGACGAGCCGCGTGCTCACCGCGAGATCCTGAACGAGAACGTCAGCGAGATTCATCGCCCGGCGCTCCCCTACAAGTTCAAGTTCAAGTTCTCGGGCTGCGCCAACGACTGCGTCAACGCCATCCATCGCGCCGACTTCGCGGTGATCGGCACCTGGCGCGACGACATCAAGATCAACCAGGACGAGGTCAAGGCCTACGTCGCCGAAGTCGGCCGCAAGTACACCATCGATCACGTCGTCGCTATGTGCCCGACGCGCGCCGTGTCGCTCAACGACGACAACACGCTCGAGATCGACAACAAGAGCTGCGTCCGCTGCATGCACTGCATCAACGTGATGCACAAGGCGCTGGCGCCGGGTGATGATCGCGGTGCGTCGATCCTGATCGGCGGCAAGCGTTCGCTGAAAGTCGGCGATCTCATGGGCACCATGATCATCCCGTTCATGAAGCTCGACACCGACGAGGACTTCGAGAAGCTGCGCGAGTTCGCTCGCAACATGCTCGAGTTCTTCGCCGACAACGCCCTCGAGCACGAGCGCGTCGGTGAGACCCTCGACCGTATCGGCCTGCCGGCATTCTTGGCCGCCATGGGCATCGATCCGGATCCGAACATGGTCAAGCACCCGCGCACGTCGTCTTACGTCCGTACCGACGATTTCACGGACGAAGCGAACAAGTACTTCGCACGCAAGGGCCTGAACAAGGATGGCTCGGCTGCAGAGGCTGCCGAGTAAGCGTCGAGTAAGCCAAGTGTCGACGCGGTGGCAGACCGCAGCAAACGGCTGGCCCCCCCCCACGGCGGGGAGAAAAAAAGGCTCGACGGAAAGAAGAGCGGCCC
>JBKBNR010000192.1:0-5994 GCA_046295315.1 Hyphomicrobiaceae bacterium | reverse complement strand
TCGGGCGACGCCGCGCGCGGCATGATCGCGGACCTGGCACCGCGCCCGGTCTACCATCTCGGACCCGAGCGCGACCTGCCGCTGTTCGCAGGGCTCGACGTCTCGCTGGTGGCGCTCGACGCGGCGCAAGCTGTGGTCTGCACGGGGCTGTTCGACGACGAGACCGAAACGCCCGCGACCTATGCGCCGATGCTGGCCGAGATGCGCGCACGCTTGTTGCCGATGGTTTGCGCCAATCCCGATCTCAAGGTCGAGCGCGGGGAACGTATCGTGTGGTGCGCCGGCGGCGTCGCGGCGGCCTATGAAGCGCTGGGCGGCGTTGTGACCTATGCCGGCAAGCCGCACGCGCCGGTCTACGACATGGCCGACCGGCTGATCGCCGAGCTGCGCGGCACCGCGGTTCCCCGTTCGCGTCTCATCGCCATCGGCGACGGCATCAAGACCGACATCGCTGGCGCTTCGAGCGCCGGCATCCGCTCGATCTACGTGGCCAGCGGCGTGCACCTGAGCGGTGGCACGTCGCTCGATCCCGATGCGCTGGCGGCGCTGTTCGACGGACTTGCCATGCGCCCGGTCGCGGCGATGCAGGCTCTGGCGTGGTGATCTTGCCCGTTACCCGGGCGCGATCACGGTGACGTCGACCTTGCGCGGTGCGCCCGAAGTGGCGCCCTCGGCGTCTGTAACGACGACGTCGAACGAGCCGACCGAAGCGGCGCTGCCGTCGTGTACGAAGCAGATGCGGTTCTGCGCGAGGTCGGCGAGCGTGAACGTGTCGACGCGCGAGGATTTGGCGTCCGTGTGCGCCAGATGCCCGCCCGTCGCGTTCGATACCGTGAACACCAGGTCCTCCGCCGCGTTGTCGGGATCGACGGCGGCGATGTCGAGGGTTGTCACCGTCACCGATCCGCCGCGCGGCACCTGCACCGCGAAATCTCCGACGAGGCGCGGCGGCACGTTGCGCACTTCCGCCGAAAGTTCGCCGCCGGCTTCGAGCGTCATGCGGCCGTAGCGCACGTTGCCGGTCACGGTGCCGGTCGAACGGATGGCGATCAGGTTTTTCACCGTCACGTCGCCCTGCACGCGGCCAAGCACCTCCGCTTCGCCAGCACGAACGCGGCCGAACACCTGGCCGTCCTTGTGCACGATCACGGCATCCGCGATGACATCGCCGTCGACGTAGCCGTAGACGTCCAGCCGGCGGCAGTTGCGGATCGACGCGGTCACCACCGCATCGGCGCCGACGATCATATTGCCCGGATTGCTTGCCACCACCTCACCCCACACGTTCGATCCCCGCGATCTCGCGGCTCCGTCGCCAGTCATGCGCGCTCGCGAAAGCGGGAATGGTGTCATATCAGACTGTCAGAACGATTTTGCCGATGTGTGACCCGGCATCGATGCGCCGGTGTGCCGCCGCCGCATCAGCGAGCGGGAAGGTGCTGTCGACGATAATCCGGATCCGCTTGTCGGCCAGCATCGGCAAGACGTATTCCTCGATGGCGCGGGCAATGCGGCCCTTCACCTCCGTCGGGCGGATGCGCAGCGTGGAACCGGTGATGGTCAGACGCTTCAGCATCACGCGCATCATGTCGATCTCGACCTTCGATCCTTTGAGGTAGGCGATATTGACGAGGCGACCGTCGTCGGCGAGCGAGCGAATGTTCTTCTCGATGTAATCGCCACCGACCATGTCGAGAATGACGTCGACGCCGCGCTTGGCCGTCACCTCTTTCACCACCTCGGTGAAATCCTCGGTGCGATAATCGATCGAGCGGTCGGCGCCGAGGTCGCGGCAGGCTTGGCATTTGTCGGCGCCGCCCGCCGTCGCGATCACCTTGGCGCCGAAGGCCTTGGCAAGCTGGATCGCGGTGACGCCGATGCCCGAGGTGCCGCCGTGGATCATGAACCATTCGCCGGACTGCAGGCCGCCGCGCTCGAAGACGTTGTGCCAGACGGTGAAGAAGGTTTCGGGCACGGCCGCGGCTTCGATCATCGACAGACCCGCCGGCACGGCCAAGGTCGCGGCTTCGTCGGCGACACAGTATTCGGCGTAGCCGCCGCCATTGACCAGTGCCATGACGGCATCGCCAATCTGGAACCGGGACGTGCCGGGGCCGGTCGCGGCGACGCGCCCGGCGACTTCGAGGCCGGGAATCTCGGAATGCCCCTTGGGCGCAGGATACGAGCCTTGACGCTGCAACACGTCGGGCCGATTGACGCCGGCAGCCTCGACCCTGATGAGCACCTGTCCGGCGGCCGGTTGCGGTACGGCGCGCGCGCAGGCGACGAGGACCTCGGGCCCGCCTTTGCCGTCGATCTCGATTGCGGTCATGGTGGCGGGCACGGGCATCGTCATCTCAATCCCTCGTCGCTGATTGTCGTTCGGGCGGACAGATGCCCTCCTGCGGCGG
The DNA here is from genome assembly GCA_046295315.1 of Hyphomicrobiaceae bacterium. Taxonomy (GTDB): domain Bacteria; phylum Pseudomonadota; class Alphaproteobacteria; order Rhizobiales; family Hyphomicrobiaceae; genus JAEUMD01. The sequence goes on along the minus strand of JBKBNR010000192.1, from coordinate 3,583 downwards.
CGATGGCAAGGCCCGCGGGAATGGGCTTGACGCCGCGCACTGAGACAGCAACGCTCGGGGCAAGGTCATATGCTGGGAGTGGCGCGATGGATTGGGACGAAGCGGTGGGTAAGCAGGCGTCCAAGGGTTTTGCAGTCGGTGAAGACCTGTCGCGGCTATCGATCGCAGAGTTGGAGGCGCGGGTCGCGGCGTTGAAGGACGAGATCACGCGCGTCGAGACTCAGATTGCAGTCAAGCGAGGCTACGAAGCCGCGGCCAGTGCATTGTTCGGGTCGTGACCGAGGACTGCCTGCACCCGAGTTGGCGCGCATTTCAGAGCGACGGTTAACCCCTTGCTAACCAACAGCGGCTAGTTTGAACGTCATCCAGTTCTCTGGATGTCGGGTGGCATCTCGCCGCCTCTGTTTGACAACTCCCTGTCGACTTTCGAGCCGCCTCTCGGGGCGGCTCTTTTTTGGCCGCAGTCCGGGTGCGCGACGGCGCTGAATTTGCAGTCTCCACAGGCATGTGTCGTCGTGGGGCAAAGCTGCCTCGTTTCGACCGAGTTCTTAACTATCGTGACTTAGTGTCATGCGGTATACACGGTAAGCAATGCGTTCAGGGTTGTGTCACGGCGTATCATGAGCAACGAAACTCGCACACTCGACGGCCGTGCCAATGCGTCCGTCACCATCTCGTTCGGTGAGCGTTTTCAAGCCTCCGATCAATTCGATGCGGTGTTCAAGGAAGGCATGTTGCTGGTCGAGCAGACGGCGGCCTTTCTCGATGGGCCGGGCCGCCGCGATGCCAAGGCGCTGAAGCCGCCAGCCTCTGTCCTCTACGCCACCGAGAGCATGCGCCTCACCACACGGCTGCTCGATCTGGCGTCCTGGCTCTTGATCCGCCGCGCGCTCAAGGAAGGCGAGATTTCGGTCGATGAAGCGCGCCGCAAGCGCCAGCGGCTGAAGCTGCAGGCGCTCGGGCGGCCTTCACACATCAAGGGTTTTGCCGATCTGCCGCTCGGGCTGCGTGACCTGATCGAGGCGAGCTTCAAGCTGCACGACCGCATCGTGCAGCTCGACAAGGCCATGCAGGACATTGCGCCGGCTGCTGCAGTCGCGGCGACACCGCTGACCGCGGTGGCGCACAACCCGGTGGGCGAGCAAATGAACCGTCTGGCCGCGGCCTTCGGCGGCAAGCGCGCCTGAGGGCGAACGCTCTACTCTCCGACGAGCCACCACGCAAGAAAGCCCGGGCTCGGCCGGGCTTTTCGCGTTTCCGGAGCGGCACGGGCCACACGCCGGCGACAGCCCGGCGCGCGCTCAGAACAGGCCTTCGAACTTCTTCTTGAACTTCGACACGCGCCCGGCGCGGTCCATCAATTTGGCGTCGCCGCCGGTCCATGCCGGGTGCGAGGTCGGGTCGATGTCCAGCGATATCGACGAACCTTCCTCGCCGTAGGTCGAGTAGGTCACGAATTCGGTGCCGTCGGTCATGACGACTTTGATTTGATGGTAATCGGGGTGGATTTCAGCGGTCTTCTTCATCGTCGGGCTCCGCGCCGTGTGAGACAGTAACAAGTGTGGTGGCGGCGGCGCCGCGATCGAAGCCTGTCGCTGTCGGGAAATCGGGAAGCCGCCTCTATAGTCGAGAAGCACCAGGGTGGCAAGCGTCCGCGCGATGGCGCCATCGAGCCGACCGCGGCGCGGCAGCCGGCCGATGCGCCCGGCGACCTCAGGCGATCACCGCGTCGCCAGCACCCATGTGCCGATCGCCTTCGCGCCGATTGGATCACCCAATTCTTTGTGATCAGCCGCGCCCGCCGAGGCATCATCCGCGCTCGCGCCGCTCTCGTTGACTAGCGCAACAACCGGTTGTCGAGACTGCACACGATCAACGAGATCTGGAGCTGACATCATGCGGATCGCACCGCTCATCGCACTGGCCGCCGTTCTAGCTGCCACGCCGGCCAGCGCAGCCAACATTGTCGAAACCGCCAAAGGTGCTGGAACATTCAACACCCTGCTGACAGCGGCGACGGCCGCCGGCCTCGCGGGAACACTGGCCAATGGCGGGCCCTTCACCGTCTTTGCCCCGACCGACGCGGCATTCGCCCGCCTGCCCAAGGGAACCGTTCAGTCGCTGTTGCGCCCGGAGAACCGGCACAAGCTGAAAGCGTTGCTGTCGTATCATGTGGTGCCGGGCCGCGTCGCGGCGAAGGACATTCCGCGTGGGCGCACCCATGTTCGAACCATCAAGTCCAGCGGTGACCGCACGTTGTCGGTCCGCCGCACCGGCCATGGTGTGACCGTCGACGGCGTCCGCGTCGTCACTGCGGATGTCAGCGCCTCGAACGGTGTCATCCACGTCGTCAACCGCGTGCTGATGCCCTCGCACTGACTACGGACAGCCGCGACAAAACCAAATCGGAATGGGCCGTCGTCGTTGGACGACGGCCCACTTTCCGTGGTTGTGTTGACGGCGATGCCGATCAAATCTCGTCCGGGCCGATCATCAGCTCGGGGCGCACGATCCGGTCGAAGTCTTCGCCCGAAATGCCGAGCGCAATCGCTTCCTCGCGCAGCGTCGTGCCATTCTTGTGCGCGGTCTTGGCCACTTTCGCAGCGAGGTCGTAGCCGTACTTTTCTTTCAGCGGCGTCACCAGCATCAGCGAGTTGGCCAAGCCTTTCGCGATGTTGTCCAAACGCGGCTCGATACCGACGACGGCATTGTCGGTGAACGACACGGCGGCATCCGCCAGCAGGCGCACGGACTGCAGGAAATTGTAGGCCATCATCGGGTTGTAGACGTTGAGCTCGAAGTGGCCCTGGCTGCCGGCGAAGGCAATCGCGGCGTTGTTGCCGTGAATGTGCGCCGCGACCTGCGTCATCGCCTCGCACTGCGTCGGGTTCACCTTGCCCGGCATGATGGAAGAGCCGGGCTCGTTCTCAGGCAACGCCAGTTCGCCAAGGCCAGAGCGCGGGCCGGAGCCGAGCAGGCGGATGTCGTTGGCGATCTTGAAGCAGGCCATGGCGACGGAATGAATGGCGCCGTGCGTCATCACCATGGCGTCGTGCGCGGCGAGCGCTTCGAACTTGTTCGGGGCGCTGGTGAACGGCAGGCCGGTGATGGCGGCAATCGCCCCCGCGACCTTTTCGGCAAAGCCCTTGGGCGACGCGAGGCCGGTGCCGACCGCTGTGCCGCCCTGCGCCAGTTCCATGAGATCCGGCAGCGTCATCTCGATGCGGCGAATGCCGTTCTCGATCTGCTTGGCGTAACCGGAAAACTCCTGGCCCAAGGTCAGCGGTGTCGCGTCCTGGGTGTGCGTGCGGCCGATCTTGATGATGCCCGCCCATGCTTTCGCCTTGGCATCGAGCGCGCCGTGCAGGTGGCGCAACGCCGGGATCAGCCGATGCCCCACTTCTTCCGCGCACGCGACGTGCATGGCAGTCGGGAACGTGTCGTTCGACGACTGGCTCATGTTGACGTGGTCGTTGGGATGCACGGGCTTCTTCGAGCCCATCTCGCCGCCGAGCATTTCAATGGCGCGGTTCGAGATCACCTCGTTGGCGTTCATGTTCGACTGCGTGCCCGAGCCCGTCTG
>JBKBNR010000191.1:5305-6000 GCA_046295315.1 Hyphomicrobiaceae bacterium | reverse complement strand
GTCTCGTCGAGTGGATCGAGAAAATCGCTGATCAGAAGCGTGCCGGAAAACCGCGCGATGCGGACCGAAGGTGGCAAGCTGTCGGTGAGGATCGGGTCGGCGTGGCGCTGCACCAGCGTTTCGGCGAGCTTGACCGAGGCCCGTCGGCTGGCCGTCGGCTGCGATAGGCCGAGCAGCCCGACCCTCTCGCCGCCACGCACCAGAAGCTCGGCAGCAGCGAGCATCAGCACGATGGCGCGGGATTGTTTACTCACGTTGGCCAGATGGCTCTTGAACGCCATCGACGCCGATAGGTCAGGCCACAGCCACATGGTGTGCGCTGCTTCCCATTCGCGCTCGCGCACGAACAGATGGTCGGAACTCGCCGAGCGGCGCCAGTCGATCAGTTGCGCGTCGTCCGTCGATTGCAGTTGGCGGAACTGCCAGAAGGTCTCGCCGGGGCCAGCGCGTCGGCGGCCATGAATGCCGTGCGATACGGTCGCCGCGATGCGCTTCGCCTCGATCAGGAGGTTGGGCAGCCGGTCGGCAAGGCCATGCGCCTCGAGTTCGTTCGAGAACACATCCGCTGCAACCTTGCCGCCCGCATGATGCGAGGCAGATGTCCGTGCCGTTCCGCCAGCATTCGCCGCCATCCGTGGTTCTACTCCAGGTTCGCGGCGAGGCGCGCGATGATTCCGGAGAGGTCCTGGCCCTCG
>JBKBNR010000191.1:0-5295 GCA_046295315.1 Hyphomicrobiaceae bacterium | reverse complement strand
GCGCCATCCGGTGCTTGAGCACCGGATCGGCCATCGCCACCACGTCGTCGACGGACGGTGCGAGGCGCCCGTCGAGCAGGGCGCGGGCGCGCACGGCGAGCATCAGCGCCTGGCTGGCGCGCGGGCCGGGGCCCCAGGCGACGAAGCGGTCGGTGTCGATGTTAGCGCCCGTGTTGGGGCGCGCGGACCGCACCAGCGTCAGGATCGCTTCGACCACCTTGTCGGGCACCGGGATGTGGCGCACGAGACGCTGGATGGCGACCAGTTCGTTGGCGGTCAGAACCGTGTCGACGGCGCGGGCAGCGTTACCGGTGGTGGCGTAGAGCATGCGCCGCTCGGCGGCCATGTCGGGATAGGTGACGTCGATCTGCAGCAGGAAGCGGTCGAGCTGTGCCTCTGGCAGCGGATAGGTTCCCTCCTGCTCCAGCGGGTTCTGCGTCGCGAGCACATGGAAGGGATGCGGCGTGTCGTGGCGCTGGCCGGCAACCGTGACGTGGTGCTCCTGCATCGCCTGCAGCAGCGCGGATTGAGTCTTCGGGCTGGCGCGGTTGATCTCGTCCGCCATCAGAAGCTGCGTGAAGATCGGTCCCTTGATGAAGCGGAACGAACGGCGCTGGCCGGGCGCGTCCTCCAGCACCTCGGCGCCGATGATGTCGGACGGCATGAGGTCGGGCGTGAACTGGATGCGCTTTGCGTCGAGGCCGAGCACGGTGCCGAGCGTTTCGACAAGCAGCGTCTTGGCGAGGCCGGGCACGCCGATGAGCAGCGCGTGACCGCCGGACAGGATGGTGATCAGGGTCCGCGTGATCACCTCGTCCTGGCCGAAAATGACGGACGCCGCCGCCTTGTGAGCCCGCTGCATGCGCTCGGAGGCGCCCTCGATGCGGGCGACGATTCCGTCTTGCTGTTCGGTCAGGGTTGTCATGCGACGACTATAGCCCACTTATTGGTGCGACAAAGGGTAGGATCGGCGTGACGGCGAAATCCAGCCGGGGCCCGATTACGATAACGCTGTCCCAGTCGATCCGACCGGGGGCCTATGGGTCAAGTGAAGGATACGTAACGATAAGGTGAGCGGACGCGTGGCCCGAAATACTCGCGACGACGAATATGATCGTTGCCCGGACGCGGAGGCCGTTCGCTCACGGGCGACCGGGGTCGGTACGCAGTCGGCCCCAGCAGCGCAACCGCAGGAGATCGGGCGGCTCGAACGCGCATTGGCCATCGGTGGCGGTGTGCGCGGGCTGCCGCCAGTCGAGCGTTGGAACCCACCCTATTGCGGCGATGTCGGTCTCGCCATCGCGGCCGATGGCACGTGGACTTATGGCGGCAGTCCGATTCGCAGGGAGGGGCTGGTCAAACTGTTCGCCAGCGTGCTGCGGCGCGACGAGGACGGCCGACATTATCTCGTCACCCCGGTCGAAAAGGTCGATGTGCGCGTCGCCGATGCGCCGTTTCTGGCCGTCGACATGGACGTTATCGCCGGGGGGGATGGGGCCGACACTCAGGTGATAGTGGTTGCCACCAACATCGGCGACGTGGTGCGTATCGGGCCTGAGCATCCGCTGCGTTTCGACGTTGAGGCATCGAGCGGCGGTCTCAAGCCCTACGTCTTGGTGCGCGGGCGTCTCGAAGCGCGGTTCACCAGATCGCTCGCCTACGATCTGGCGCTGCTGGCGGCCCAAGACGGGGATGGGACGACGTCGATCAGAAGCGGCGGCGCGACGTTCCGGCTGCCGCTCGGTGATACGAGGTCTTAGCGCGGAGCCGTCGCTTCAATGGATCTTCAGGTGGCAGGCTGCGAATTTCAGTTCGGCCGGGCTGATGAGCGCCTTGTGCGCCACCGTCACGCGGAACAGCTTGCCCTCGAGGTGGGCGGTCCAGAAATCTAGAAAGCCCTTGAGGCGCGGGAAGCGGGGATGAACGTCGTAGTCCTGCCAGACGTAGGTCTGGAGCACCGATGGATGGTCGGGAAGCCGGTATAGTATTTCCGCGGTCGTCAGGCTGTATCCCTCGAGCTGGCGAACGAAATCCTGCCCTGCCATGTCGTCTCCTTTCCGTCGTGTGCGCGCCTTTCATCCAAGCCCAGTCAGCCGTTTCCCCATGTGCACGGCGGGAGTTCGTCGAGGCTCCTTGTCACGCACAAGGCTTCATTACGACACGACTCGCATCGAAAATCCATTAATTCTTGCGATTACAATGCGCTAGCAGCCACTATGGAGGGCTGCTGCCAGCCTAGTGTTCCGTCTCTGACATTTGCTTGCCTTTGCATCTAGGTTCCGAGCAAATGTCAGAGACTAGAGGAACACCAGCTACGCTTTGATCCTAGTGTTGCTTCTGTCACTGACGCTTGGCTGACCACGTTGCAGCAATCGGGGACCAAGCGTCAGTGACGCAACACTAGCGAGCGCGCGCGTCATTGCCCCGCGCCCGACGGCGGTCGGTTTGACCCGCGATGATATCGAGCGACTTTCGGGTTCGTCGCATCTGTCGCCGAATGATCCCGTCTTGTTTTATGGACGCCAGTACGTCGTAGGGGAAAATTTTTATCGACCACATGGAGTTCGATAATGAAAGTCCAGCCAATGGAGACAGTGCCGTCATAAGTGCTGCACCGGTCTATCGCTGGATTTTGATTGCCTGAGGGAGTGCTTTGAGCGCTCTATGATATGTTTTTAATCAGCCGCCGCTGCGCGCGTTCAGTTCCTGGAAGAAGCGCATCGAGAATTCTTTGGCATTGGAGGTATTGGCCGACACGGTGCCGAGGCTTGCGGCGAGGACGACGGCGACGAGAGCAGACTTGATCAGCGTGGTCATGGGAATGTCTCCGGATGCTTGGTTGCTTGCTTGTTTTTGAGAGATGGGGAGCGACTTTTATCAGCCGCCACTGTGCATGTTGAAATCGCACCAGAAGCGCTTGGCGAATTCACCGGTCGAGCATTCGTGCGGCATGGGCGCGGCGTGAACAGTGATGGTCGATGCCAGCACGATACCGAGGATCGCGATTGCAGTAGCGATGCGCATTTTGTTTTCTCCTCGGGTTTTTTGTTTCGATCGTTTGTGAAGGTATTTTCTTCGAATTATATCACGGGGCGTTTTGTCGTCCGTCGATGAATTGAATGTGGGCGGATAAACGTCGAATTGGAAATCAACAGTTCATCGCGTCGAAGCACGCTTGCAAGCCATTTGCGTGAACTTCGCAGCACTGTTCGCAATCGCCGCGTTAGGATGCGGGTGAACAACAGTCACAAAAGCCCTGGTTTCCGGCCGTTTCGTTTGCCCACGAGCGTGTGAACGCGAAGTACGTCAGCGGGCTGTAACGTTTCCGGCGACGCTTATTTGCAGGTGCGGTTCGTGCGGCGGCGACCGCAGCGGCGGTCGAGACCGCAAAAAATCCCAAACCGGCGCAGGCTTTAATCCGCCCTTAACTCGCGGCGTGGTTCAACGAAGGCATGTTCGCGTTCTTTGTTCGCGTTTGTAGAGAGGCGTAACCCATGTCCGTCCCGCGTTCGAGCGTCCGAAAGGGCGTCCTATCCACATTGTCCGGTCCCACTCGGTCCGGTTCCGCCGCGGCCGCGGTCGCGTTGCCCGCGTCCAGGTGGTCCACGCCTGTGATCGCCCTGCTGCTGGCGGGTTTTGCCGGTGGCTGTAGCGCCAGGTCGCAGTATCCGGCCGCCAACGTCGGCGCCGCCGAGCACCACCAGGTCGCCGTTGCCGCCCCCCGCGAGGAACTCGAGGACGACGGCCTTCCGGTGCAGCGGCCGCCACTCCTTGAGCGCCGCCGCCTCCCCGACGATCCCTCGGAACCGTTCAGCCCGAACTATGGCAGCGCGCCGCCGCGTCAGGCTGATATGCGACGCCCGCCGACGCTGCCCGACGATCTGCCGACCGCGTTCCGACGCAGGCTCGTGGTCACGGCTGGCGCCGATTGATCTATCGCCGTGGCGTGGCCTCGATGCCGTGCGACCGCATCGTTCGTGTGTGGATGCGACGCCGATTTACTATGGAGTGGCGAACTTTCGCCTCTCCGGTGCCGCCTTTCTGGGGTCGCTCTTCCGGCGTCATGGACATCTCATCCGAAATTCACTTTTGCCGCGCCCCAGAACTGCAAGACGGTCGGCTCCTGGGCGAACCGTTGGATCGCATCTTCTTCGAGGCGAGCAACACGAAGACCTTTGCGTCCGACGACGCGCGGCGCGACTTCCGCACCCGTTGGCTCGGACGCTACCTCGACCATCGGCCCGATCTCTTTCACGTCGCGCTGACGACGCCACCGGATCAGCGCCTCGCCGGCTATCTCGCCGGCGCCCTCGACGATCCGGCGCGGACGGATCTCTATCGTGACATCGGTTATTTTCCGCTCCTCGGCGCCGAGACCTCCCGCTTTCCGGCGCACCTCCACATCAACCTGGCGAACGAGTTTCGCGGCCGCGGCATCGGCTCGAGGCTGATCGAGCGTTTCGTCGACGATGTCGCCGCGGCCGGGCTTCCCGGTGTGCACGTGGTGACGGGCGCCTCGTCTCGGAACGTCGGCTTCTACCGGCGCAATGGGTTCGTGTTTGAAAAGCGCTTCGACTGGCACGGCAGCTTGCTGGTTCTGCTCGGCCGCTCGATCGGGGATGGCGCGGCTCCGGCTGCGTGATGCCGGATGCATCGTCAAACTCTGCCGCGCGCCAGCGCAACGACCTGTCGGCTTGCGCGCCGCGATGATATGATGCCGGTTGCAGAGTGTTGATCTCGCGGAGCCGGAATGGAACTCGTCTCATTGGCACGCAACCCGGTGCCGAGCGGTGCCGTCGTCGGCTCGTTCGCCGGTTATGACGGCGCGCCGCTGCGCTATGCCCGCTGGGAGGCGACGCGCAGCCCGCGCCGCGGCACCGTTTGCCTGTTCCACGGTCGCGGCGAATTCATCGAGAAGTATTTCGAAACCATCGCCGATCTGCGGCGTCGCGGTTTCGCCGTCGCCACCTTCGATTGGCGCGGACAAGGCCGCTCGGTGCGCCTGCTGCCCGACCGGTTAAAATCGCACATCGAAGATTTTGCCGAGTACGACAAGGACCTCGTGCGGTTCATGAAGGATGTCGTGCTGCCCGATTGTCCGCCACCCTATATCGCGCTGGCGCATTCGATGGGCGGCAACATTCTGCTTCGTGCCGCCACCGAGCGTGGTTCGTGGTTCTCGCACATGGTTCTATCCGCGCCGATGATCGCGTTCGCGGACGAGAAGGTGGGGTTTCCGCAGCCGCTCGCCCGCGCCTATGCGCACGTTTTCTCCTTGCTCGGCATGGGTTCGGC
>JBKBNR010000190.1:0-6032 GCA_046295315.1 Hyphomicrobiaceae bacterium | reverse complement strand
CTGGTCGAATTGCAGGATGAACCCATCGCCGACAACGTCTGCATTCCACTGTATTTCCTTGCCCGTCTCGTGCGGCAGTCGGGGACCACGGTCGTGCAGGTCGGCGAAGGTGCCGACGAGAATTTTCTCGGATACTGGTGGTGCGAGCACTACCGCAACAAGTACGAAACCGTCTACGCGCCGGCGCGCCACGGGCGGCGCTGGGGACTGTTCGACGACGCCGAGGATCGCGAGATCGTGCGCCGCGCCCGCGACGGGCAACAGCTTTTCTGGGGCGGTGCGGTGTGCTGGTGGGGAGAGCTGCGCGAGAAGCTGACGCCTGACCGCGGGCCGTTTCAGGACGATATCGCTTGCCCGATCGAAGGGCTGCTTCCCCCCGGAATGCGGCTGCTCGACAGCCACGCCGTGGTCAACGAGTACCTGGGCGGACTGAGCGGGACCCTGGTCGAGCCCGAGGTACTGCAGAAGATCCCGTACATGGAACTGAAGCTACGTCTTCCGGAGCATCTGCTGATGCGGGTGGACAAGATGACGATGGCGCACTCGGTCGAGGCACGTGTACCCTTCCTCGATCACGAAGTCATCGAGTTTGCGCGGCGGCTTCCGCCGCGTTACAAGCTGGCCGACGGCGTCGGCAAGCGGCTGTTGAAGAAAGTCGCCGAGCGGTATGTGGATCACGACCTGCTTTATCGGCGCAAACAAGGGTTTGGCGCGCCGATGGACAAATGGTTCACCGAGACGGAGTTCGGCCGCACCTGCCTCGCCGCATTCGATCGCTCCGCCATCGTCAAGGAAGGTTTTTTCGATGTTGAGTACGCGCGAAGTTTGCTCCAAGCACAGGTTGCCGGTCGCATGAACTGGGGCTTTCACATGTGGACGCTGATGAACGCGATCTTCTGGCACGAACGCTGGATCGGCTGAAGGCGCACGGCGTAGCCGTCGTTCGAAGTCGGATCGACTGCGAAAACTACGGCCGAGTCGTCAAGGCGCGCAAAAGCCCGTCGACCCGAGCCGCCCACGTCGCCGTCGCCAGGAAGGGACTTGCGTCGATCCGACCGTCGTTGAACGCCGACCCAATTGCATCGACGAACTCGTGTGGCGAGCACGCGAAACGCACCGGCGCCGCGATGCGTCGAAGCTCGACCCACGGCGTCGCCACGACCGGCAATCCGGCGGCAAGGTAGTCGTAGAGTTTCAGCGGGTGCACACTGTCGACCAGGCGCGGATGGCGGTCGCGGTCAAAAGGGATCACACCTGCGTCGCAGTGCTGCAGATAGCCGGGAAGCTCGGCGTACGGGCGGGAACCGAGCACGTATACGTTGTGCCGACGGACGATGAGTTCCGGGCGGCCCGGCCCGATCCACACGAACGAAACCTGTGGCATGCGCCGCGCGACCTGATCCATCAGGTCAAAATGCACCCACGGCGCAAGTGCGCCCACGTAGACAACGCGCGGGCGCGGGATCGGCGCGAGATCGGCAGGCTCGCTGGCGGGCCTCGCAAAATGCTCGATGTCGGCGCCATTGGGCATCAGATGAACACGGCGCGCACCCATCGCCATGGCCTGCTGCTCGATCGCCGGTGCCGTGATCGCGACAAGGTCCGCCGCCTTCGCCAGCCTGTTTCTTTGGTCGGCGAGAGCACGCGGCCACCGTCGCTCTTCGGACGTGTCGTCGAACAAACGCAACACCGTCCATCGGGGTCGTAGTGATGTCTGCAGGCACGCGGGGAGCGGGCCGTCCAGAAGGAACAGATCGATGTCCCGGAAGCCGTAGCGTGCCAGGAAGCGCGGTACGACCGGCCAGGAAAGCCAGGGCCACCAGCGCACGAACGATTTCACGCCGGCACCGCAATCACGCGCCAGCGGCACGAAGGTCAACGGTGTCAAGGCGAGTAAACCGTCCACCGTGAGCGGCGCGCGCAGCGCCGCGGCCACCCGCTGCCGCGCGGATGTGTGCCAGATGCAGCCAAGCAGATGAACGAGGGAGGCAGGATCCGACAGGAGTGCAACCCGCCAGCCGCGGCCGGTGAGCTCGCGGGCGATCTGATGCGCACCCACCACGAGACCGGCCCCGAACGGATGCACGCTCGTGATGACGGCCGTCGGCGTGTCGCTGCTGGTCATCGATCGGTCCGCGCACCGCTGATGCTGACCCAGCGGCTCAGCACGAACAGTGCCCACAGAATGCCTGCGTGATCGGCTCGCCCGCTGGCGTGGTCGCGCGCCAGATCTTCGACGACCCCGGGCGCCAGGGTGCCGCCCAGCGGTCCGTCGGCGATCTCGCGCAACACTCGGCTGCCGAATGGTCCCCGCAGCCAACGATGCACCGGGGCGCCGAACCCACGCTTGCGGGCGCCCAACACTGCCGGTGGCAGCAGGTCGGCGAACGCCTCGCGCAACAGCGCCTTCGTGCCACTGCCGGCGAGTTTCTCGGCAGCGGGGATCTTGCAGGCGAGGTCCACCATGGCTCGCGCGAGAAACGGTACCCGGGCTTCGACGCCGTGCGCCATCGTGATCTTGTCCACACGCATCAGCAGCAGCTCGGGCAGGCGCTGCCGGAACTCGATTGCGATCATTCGATCGAGCGCATGGGCACCCGGGCACGCCCGGTCGATCGAGCGATACCAGTGACGCACGCATTCGGCCGGTGACTCGTGAGGCGACGGCCCATCATCATTGGCGGCGCACGACCACCGAGGCCGTCTTCCATCGTCCGGCAACACAGCTGCCGGGCGCCAAAGGGCAGCGAGCACCGCCGGCCAGCACAGGATCGCGCCGCCCCAGAACAGTTCATCGCGACGGCCGGCACGCGCGAGAAAATCGGCGCGCACCAGTCGGCCAATGTTGGATGCAGGAGAAAGCGCAGCTAGCATGCGCGCGCCCAAAACGGAAAACGGGCCGGCGGCGCGCGCAATGGAATAGATGCGAGCGATCGGGCCGAGATACCTGCGCCAGTGCTCGTACCCGGCGAACAGTTCGTCGGCGCCCTCCCCAACGAGTGCTGCTTTCAAGCCGCTCGCCGCGACGTCACGCGCGAGAAACCACAGAGGTACACAAACCCAGTCCGCTTGCGGCTCGTCCATCGCGCCGATGACCTCGTCGACGTGTTCGACCACCTCCTGAGGATGGAGCTGGAGGATCCGATGCTGCGCTCGACAACGACGCGCAGTTGCCGCGGCCAGCGCGGTCTCGTCGCTGGCGGGATCGTCGGTGAAAGCGACCGTATAGGCGCACACCCCAGGCCGACGCCGGCTCGCGAGGGCCAGAGTCGCCCCGGAGTCCAGGCCGCCGGACAACATCACACCGACCGGTACGTCAGCTACCAGCTGTGCCTCGACCACCTTGCCGAACGTCGCGCGGATTTCGGCAACGATCGCGCTGCGCGATCCTGCAGATCCGGCGGCCGTCGCCGGAACGACTTCTCCACCGAAACGCACAAGCGCAGCGCGCCCGTCCGAGGTCACGACGAGGCGGCAGCCAGCGGGAACTTTCCAGATGCCCTCTAGCAGGGTCGCTGGCGCGGGGGCACTCATGAACGTCAGATAGCGTGCGATCTGTCGCCGGTCCACCTTCGCGCGAAACAGCGGGTGCGCGGCAATGGCTCGCATTTCCGAGGCGAACGACAGCTCCGAACCGCCGTCGCGCCGGTCGATCCATGCAACGTACAGCGGCTTGATCCCGTACCGGTCGCGCACCAGATGCGTGACATCGGCAACGACGTCGTGGAGGGCGAACGCGTAGATGCCGTCGATGCGGGACAGCAGCCCGTCGATTCCCCATGCCCGATAGCCTTCGATCAACACCTCCGTGTCGCTCGAATCCGTTTGAAAGCGGTGCCCGGCCGCCATGAGGCGCCGCCGAAGCTCGGCATGGTTGTAGATCTCGCCGTTGTAGCTGATCGCCACATCGCCGTTGATGCCAACCATCGGTTGGCGTGCGCGCTCGTGCAGATCGATGATCGCAAGGCGGCGGTGGGCCAGCGCAACGCGACCGTCTCGCGATCGCCACGTACCGTCGCCGTCGGGACCGCGATGTGCAACGACGCTGACCATGCGCTGGACGGCTGCGAGGTCCGCACGCTGCCCGTTCTGTGCGACGATTCCGGCGATTCCGCACACGCCTGAGCTTCTCGTTAAACTGGAAGATGATCGTGATTGACCGTGACGCCGAGCGTCATCCTGCCGTCACACTCGATCGTTGCCAGCCAGACGGCCGACGAGCAAAACTCGATTCTCAATCGTGGACGCACGAATCGACTTGACAGCGACGAAGCAACAGGAAGCCGGCGCCGCCGCGTTGGCCGACGTATTGTCGGCCGAGGCGGTAAGGTCTTTGTTGTCGCGGCGCAGAGCGCTGCGGTCATTGGGTCGATACCGTTCCGTGGAGCTGATCGTCGATGACGCACGCGGTTTGATGTCGCTCAAGCCCAAACTCGCAGCGCGCTGGCTTTCGCGGGGACCTTGCCGCATCGTCGACGGGCGGGGCAACAGCAGCGACATCGACATGCGTGCCCTAGCACGCGACGCGGTTCGTCTGTGTATCGCGCTGTGCAGGTGGCCGCTCATCAGGCGGCGTATCGTTTTGGACCTCCACCACTTGGATCGCACGCCATTCGTCGCGTGTTTGGGTTCGGGCCCTGCGCTCTATCTGAAATGCGACATCACATACGGTTTGCGCGCCGGCGGTTCGCTTGGCCATATCGGAAACGTCGTTCGTGGTCTCGAACAGGCAGGGCTCGAACCGATTATTGCAGCGGTCGACCGGCCGGCAACCATCGCGGAATCGGCGCCGATGATCGTTCTCGATCCCGGCCCGACGCAATGGCTGCACTCTGAGCGGACCATGCTAGCGTTCAATCGCGCGATCGTGCAACAAGTTGCGCGGGCGTGGTCGCGCGAGCCCCCGCGATTCGTGTACCAGCGCCACGCACTCGGTGCTTACGCGGGATTGATGATCGCGCGCCGGTTCGGTGTGCCCTTGGTACTCGAGTACAACGGCCCCGAGACTTGGGTCGCCAGGCATTGGGGAGCCGGCTTGAAGGACGAGCAACTGCTGACCACATGCGAAAACGTCGTCCTGCGCCGTGCCGACCTCGTCGTGACGGTCAGCGACGTGCTGACGCGAGAGTTGCTCGAGCGCGGCCTCGACGCCAAGCGAATCGTGACCGTTCCCAACGGCGTCGACCTCGACCTGTTTCACCCGGGTCGCGATGTGGCCCGGCTGCGCAGGTCGCTTGCGCTCGAAGGCAAGACGGTGATCGGTTTCATCGGCACCTTTGGTCCTTGGCATGGCGTCGAGATCCTGGTGCAGGCTTTCGCATCCGTTCTGCGAGCCGCGCCCGATCTGAGGTCCATGGTCCGGCTGCTTCTCGTCGGCGAAGGCAGCCGGTCGGCTGCCGTTCGCCAACTGGTCCGGCAGCTGGAACTGCACGAAGTCGTCACATCGGTCGGCTTGGTGCCGCAATCGCACGGCCCGGACTACGTTGCCCTGTTCGATATCGCGGTTGCCCCGACGGTCCCGAATCCGGATGCAACACCGTTCTTTGGCTCCCCCACGAAGATCTTTGAGTACATGGGGGCAGGCCGCGCCATCGTCGCGAGCGCTCTCGGGCAGGTGCGCGAGGTTCTGCGCGACGGCGAAACCGCGCTGCTCGTGCCGGGTGGTCAGCCCGAAGCGCTCGGCAACGCACTCTTGCGACTGATACGCGATGGCAACCTTCGCGCGCGGCTCGGACAGGAGGCGCGCCGCGAGGCGGAGCGCAGCCACGGATACGTTGCTCGAGCCGCCTTACTGCTCCGAGCGATAAAGGGACTCGGCGAGATCGACGCACGTGTCGATCGCACCGGCTGACGACATGCTCAGGTTCACCCGGGCGAAGGACCTGATCAAGGCACTGGCGTCAGACGAACGCCAGTTTCACGACGTGCTGCTCGCCCAGATCGGCACCCTCGGCCAGCGGCTGGACCGGCTCGAAACCATCGCCGCCGCGCTCGGCGAGCGCGCCGCCGACCGCGATGCCGCCGTCGGCCGC
>JBKBNR010000189.1:0-6126 GCA_046295315.1 Hyphomicrobiaceae bacterium | reverse complement strand
CACTATGATCTGGGATACATCGACCTGGAACAGAGGACTTTGCAGACCATCGACAACCCGTTCGGCACGAGGTTGTCACCCATGTCTTAGGTACAAACTGTTACCCATGTCTCCGGGTCGTGCATCGTGGAGACTGGTGCCCCCGGCAGGGATCGAACCCGCGACCTTCGGTTTACAAAACCGCTGCTCTACCAGCTGAGCTACAAGGGCAACGGCGGTTGGTTAGCATAACTGGCGCGCCAGTAAAGGGGTGGCGTCTGTGCGATCGCCGTCGGCATTTCCCTGTAGCGGCTACGCCCCCTCAACCGCCTGCGGCGGTCCCCTGCCTGGGCGGCGCCCCCTCCACCGCCTACGCGTGGCACCCTGGCGGGGCGGCGCCCCTCCACCGCCTGCGGCGGTCCCCTGCCGGGGCGAGCCGCTTGTTTCGCCCGTCCTTCGGCCCCCCCGCTTCGCAGGGGAGGATTGGGCGGCGCGCCCGCGCCCGTGCTTTCCCCCAGCGGCACGCCATGCTAACCCGCGCCTGCGGCCCGTGACGGGCGGCGGGTGGAGAGACGATGCACATGAAGCTGCCGAGCCTGGCGTTCATCGCGGCCGAGACCGAGCAGGCGCAGGAGGCGGCGCGGCGGCTTTCGGCGCTTTACGGGCAGGAGCGGACCGAGGACGCCGACGTGATCGTGGCGCTCGGCGGCGACGGCTTCATGCTGCAGACGCTGCACGCCAACATGAATGCCGGCTGCAAGATCTACGGCATGAACCAGGGCACCATCGGGTTCCTGATGAACGAGTATCGCGAGACCGACCTGCGCGAACGGGTGGCGGCGGCGATCGCCGAGACGATCCGGCCGCTGAGGATGCAGGCGGTCACGGCGACCGGCGAGGAGGTCGACGCGCTGGCGATCAACGAGGTGTCGCTTCTGCGGCAATCCTACCAGGCGGCGAAGATCCGCATCACCATCGACGACCAGGTGCGGCTCGACGAACTGATCTGCGACGGGGTGATGGTGGCCACACCGGTCGGCTCGACGGCCTACAATCTCTCGGCGCAAGGGCCGATCCTGCCGCTCGACGCGCCGCTCTTGGCGCTGACGCCGGTCAGCGCGTTCCGGCCCCGGCGCTGGCGCGGGGCGCTGATCCCCAACCGCTCGACGGTGCGCTTCGACGTGCTGGAAGCCGAAAAGCGGCCGGTCAACGCGGTGGCCGACCACACGGAGGTGAAGTCGGTCGTTTCGGTGACGATCCGCGAGTCGCTCGACGCGACCGCGACGATCCTGTTCGACGCCAGCCACTCCTGGGACGAGCGCATCCTGGCCGAACAGTTCCGCTACTGAGGGCGCGAAAGTGACGAAGGCGACCCGCGATGGAACGCAAAGGCCCTGCTTCCGTTAAGCTTTCGGCCGTTCCGGCACGGCAAAAGGTTGACTTTTGCCGCATTGCACCGTAACGGCACTGACGAATTGCGCAAAAGCGCCCGGTCCGCCGCGCACCTCCGACGCGGCCCGCATACAATTAAAGACAATCGATATCGTGTCATCAGACGACCAGAACGCTCCGGAAGCGGTTAAATTTTCAGACCTCGGCCTGTCGCCGAAGGTGCTCGCCGCCGTCACCGACGCCGGCTACACCACCCCCACCCCGATCCAGGCAGGCGCCATTCCGCACGCCCTGGCCGGCAAGGACGTGCTGGGCATCGCCCAGACCGGCACCGGCAAGACGGCCGCCTTCGTGCTGCCGATGATCACGCGCCTCGAAAAGGGCCGCGCCCGGGCGCGCATGCCGCGCACGCTGATCCTCGAGCCGACGCGCGAACTCGCCGCGCAGGTGGAGGAAAACTTCGTCAAGTACGGCAAGAACCACAAGCTCAACATCGCGCTCCTGATCGGCGGCGTGTCGTTCGACGAGCAGGAAAAGAAGCTGGAGCGCGGCGCCGACGTGCTGATCGCCACGCCCGGCCGCATGCTCGACCATTTCGAGCGCGGCAAGCTGCTCCTGACAGGCGTCGAGATCCTCGTCATCGACGAGGCCGACCGGATGCTCGACATGGGCTTCATTCCCGACATCGAGCGCATCTGCAAGCTGATCCCGTTTACCCGCCAGACGCTGTTCTTCTCGGCCACCATGCCGCCGGAGATCACCAAGCTGACCGAGCAGTTCCTGCAGGCGCCGGTGCGCGTCGAGGTGTCGAAGGCCGCCTCGACCAGCACCAACATCACGCAGCGGCTGGTCAAGTCCGGCAACAAGGGCTGGGACAAGCGCGAGGCGCTGCGCAAGTTGATGCGCGAGGAAGACGCAAACCTCAAGAACGCGATCATCTTCTGCAACCGCAAGGTCGACGTGTCGGAACTGTTCCGGTCGCTGGTGCGCCACGGCTTCGACGCCGGCGCGCTGCACGGCGACATGGACCAGCGCGCGCGCATGGCGATGCTGGCCGGCTTCCGCGACGGCAAGCTGCGCTACCTGGTGGCCTCGGACGTCGCCGCGCGCGGCCTCGACATTCCTGACGTCAGCCATGTGTTCAATTTCGACGTGCCGATCCACGCGGAGGATTATGTCCACCGCATCGGCCGCACCGGGCGCGCCGGGCGGCTCGGCAAGTCCTTCACCATCGTGACGAAATCCGACGCCAAGTATCTCGACGCGATAGAGAAGCTGACGGGCAAGAAGATCGAGTGGCACGACGGCGACCTGTCGACCGTGGTGCAAAGCGAAGGCCAGGACGACGCGCCGCGCCGTGGCCGGGGCGCGCCCAAGCGCGGCGGTCGCCGCGAGCGGGAAGACGAGGGCGGACGCGAGCGCGGCCGCAGCCGCGACCGGGGTGCGTCGCGCGAGGACAAGCCCGCGCGGGCCGAGAGGCCGGCGGCCGAGGAGAAGGTCGAGCGCAAGGCGAAGGTCGAGCGCGAGGATAAACCGGTGCGCAGCCCCGTCGCCGAGGCCGTTGCCGAGGCGGTGGAGATGGACGAGGCGGTCGAGGCCGCTCCGGTGGCGCGCAGCGAGCGCAAGGATGCGATCCGCTCGGACAACGCCGCCCGCCGCAACGCCCCGCCCCGCCCGGTTCCGGCGCCCAGCCGCGCGCCGGCCAATTCGAACCGGCACCGGCGCAACGACGACATGAACGACGGCACCGTCGGCTTCGGCGACGACCTGCCGGACTTCATGAAGGTGGTGGTGAAGGTCTGACGACGCCTATCTGGGCGCCGATGCAGCCAGGTCCTGCACGGCGTCCGTCGCCGGCTTGACGGCGCGACACGCCATCAGGCGAGGCCATCCGGCGGAGCGCTTGCGGCGGGCGACCGGACGCATGACCGAACCGCCCGACCTCTTTCCACATCGTTCCGTTCAAAGTGCCGGTCACTCGCCCTGCTTGGCAGCGGCGAGTGCGTCCGTGAGCAGTTTGACGTCCGAATAGACGTTCCAGTCGGCGGTGCCGCTGGTCAGCACCTTGTCGGGCGGAGCCAGGCCGGGTATCTGGTTGGGAACGGCCAGCAGCAATCCTTCGTCCTTCCTCAGCGCGCCGGATTCCGTGAGACCTCTCGAGATTCCCCACGAGATCGCATCGTTGGCGATCTGGGAGGCCTGTCCGATGGATGAGACGCCGCTTTCCCAACTGGCGCCGTTGTCGGGCAGGAACACGACAGGAGCGCCGCGCAAGCCGTCTCCTCCCTCGCTTCTGGTCAGGACGTAGACGAGGAAGGGCTTGTCCTGATCCGAGGCCGCGTTCACCAGCTTCGACAGTTCATCGTCGGTTCCGATGTCGTAGAGGAACATGACGCGGGAGTTCTCCGCCTGCGAACTTCCGACCAGGGACCCGGTCAACTGGCTCAGCGTGTTGCGGAAGGTGGCCGGACGCGCGGATATGGCAACCGGCAGCGAATACCCGATGGGCTCGTCCAAGGAGTTCACCAGAGGAAGCGCGGGCAGAACGCCCGAGATGCCCGGCAGGTTGACGACCGAATCCGTATCCGCAGGACGTGCGATGACGCGATTTACTTCCGAATCCTGCGCATATGACGACGTCGCCATGCCCAGGATCAAGAATGCTGCCAAAGTCGTTCGCATAGCGACCCCCTCTTCCATTGCGATCGGGCTACCAGAGCCTTGGTATGTTCACGAGCAGAATGATGATGTTGATTGGCACGAGTGCGTGAATTGCCATGAACGGCAAAATCATGAAGCCTCTCATGAAATGTTCCGAGAACGCACCCAGCGGCTGAAGCGCGCCGAATACGAATGAATACAGCGCGAATAGTGAGATCGCAGGCAGAGCGATCATGAACGGGAACTTCGTCACCACATCCACGAAGGCGTACATGGCGTTGGGTGATTGAACCCAGATGGGGACGACAGCCACGACGGCGAGGACAGAAAGCCCCGTGCCGGAGGCAAATGATCGGTGGAACAAGGGCAGCCTGATGTCCCTGTCGGTGGCCGACATGATCCATCTCAGCGTCTGCCTCGACCAGTTGAATATCTGCAGCAGATACCTGAAGCGCCGGTTGCCGTTGTCTGGGTCATTACCGTTGGACATGCTCGACCACCCCTCATCCGTGCGGATAATGGCCGCTAAACTTTATAGTTGTCAAGAATACACACTGCTCTTACAGGTTGTATTCTTTCCTGGCCCAGCACCCTTGCGCCACTGGCGGGTAGAACGCGGGCTGCTCCTCCGCCATCGTCGCTCCGGGGCGTCTATCGCTCCGGGAGGATTTCGTGACCCAGGCCGCCAACCCCTCGCCCGGCCGCGCCTATGCGCCGGACGGACCCCATTCCTGGTTCCGGCTGGGCATCGCCATGCTGCTCGGCACGATCGGCAGCGTCGGCATGTGGGCGATCGTGGTGATGCTGCCGGCCGCGCAGGCGGAGTTCGGCGTGGGACGGGGGGAAGCCTCGCTACCCTACACGCTCACCATGGTGGGGTTCGCGATCGGCAACGTGGTGATCGGCCGCTTCGTCGACCGGATGGGCGTGGCCGTACCGGTGGCGGTCGCGGCGGTCGTCTCGGCGGTCGGCTTCGTGGCGGCCGCGTGGGCGCCGAGCATCTGGATGCTGGCGGCGGCGCAACTGCTGATCGGCATCGGCACGGCGGCGACCTTCGGGCCGCTGATGGCCGACGTCTCGCGCTGGTTCGAGAAGCAGCGCGGGATCGCGGTCGCGGCATCGGCGACCGGCAACTACCTCGCCGGCGCGATCTGGCCCTTCGTGGTGCAGTACGGGCTGGAAAACGGCGGCTGGCGCACGACGTCGATGGGGATCGGCCTGTTCTGCGTGGTCACGATCGTGCCGCTGGCGATGCTGCTGCGCGGACGGGCGCCGGAACCGGCGGGCGGCGCGGGCGCCGTTCCCAAGCCGAAATTCACCATCGATCTCTCGAACAGGGCGCTGCTCGTGCTTCTGATCGTCGCCGGCTTCGCCTGCTGCATGGCGATGGCGATGCCGCAGGTGCACATCGTCGCCTACTGCGCCGACCTGGGCTTCGGGGTTGCGCGCGGTGCCGAGATGCTGTCGCTGATGCTGGCCGCCGGCATCGTCAGCCGGCTCGCCTCGGGCTATGTCGCCGACCGGATCGGCGGCGTGAAGACGCTGCTGATCGGCTCGGTGCTGCAGGGGCTGTCGCTCCTGCTCTACATTCCCTTCGACGGGCTGGCCTCGCTCTACGTCGTCTCCTTCGTCTTCGGGCTGTCGCAGGGCGGCATCGTGCCGTGCTACGCCATCATCATCCGCGAGTACCTGCCGCCACGAGAAGCGGGCGAGCGGATCGGCATCGTCATCATGGCGACGATCGCCGGCATGGCCGTCGGCGGCTGGGCGTCGGGCGTGATCTACGACTGGACCGGGTCCTATGCCGCCGCCTTCCTGAACGGCATCGCCTGGAACCTGGTCAACGCTGCGGTGATGGTCGCGATCCTGATGCGCACGCGCACGCGGCGCGAGACGGCGCTGGCGGCGGCGTAGGCCGGCGGGCGCGGGCGAAACTGCCAATCTCCCCCCCGTGTGGGGGAGATGCCCGGCAGGGCAGAGCGACTGTCTTGGTCGTCAAGCGATTTCTTCGCGCCATGGTTGCCCGGTCCGGAGGATTGCGTTGAGGATGGTGAGGAGTTTGCGCGCCGTTGCTATCAGGGCGACCATCTTGGG
>JBKBNR010000188.1:0-6213 GCA_046295315.1 Hyphomicrobiaceae bacterium | reverse complement strand
AAGGCCAAGACGATCCTCGCCGACTGGAAGGCATGGCTGCCGAAGTTCAAGAAGGTGATGCCGGTCGAATACCGCCGCGCGCTCGCCGACATGGCCAAGGCGCAGGCCGCCGATGCGACCAGGCTCGGCGTCATCGAGATCGGCATGACGCGAGCCAAGGCTTGATACGCGAACAAAGGCGAGCCGCGATCTCGGCCGCCCGCCTCACCAACGCCTCGACGCAGCAGCGCTTTATGAGCGGATCGACACCATGGGTAAGCCAACTGGATTTCTGGAATTCGAGCGCGCCGAGCGCAAGTACGAGCCGGTCGAGCAGCGGCTGAAAACCTGGAGCGAGTTCGTCGTTCCGCTCGGCGAGACCGAGACCAGGAAACAGGCGGCGCGCTGCATGGATTGCGGCATCCCGTTCTGTCACAACGGCTGCCCGGTCAACAACCAGATCCCCGACTGGAACGATCTCGTCTACGAGGGCGATTGGAAGGCGGCGTTGGAGAACCTGCACTCGACCAACAACTTCCCCGAGGTCACGGGGCGCGTCTGCCCGGCGCCGTGCGAAGCCGCGTGCACGCTCAACATCGAGGACACGCCGGTCGCCATCAAGACGATCGAGTGCGCCATTGCCGACCGCGGCTTCGAGGAAGGCTGGGTCGTCGCGCAGACGGCAGAAGCCCGCACCGGCAAGTCGGTTGCCATCGTCGGCTCGGGCCCTGCCGGGCTTGCCGCCGCCCAGCAGTTGGCGCGCGCCGGACACGACGTGCACGTCTATGAAAAGAACCACCGGCCCGGCGGCCTGCTCGTCTACGGCATTCCCGATTTCAAGATGCAGAAGGACATCGTCGCCCGTCGCATCAAGCAGATGGAGGCCGAGGGCGTTCGCTTCCACTGCGGCGTCCACGTCGGCAAGGACATGAGCGCCGCCGAACTCGAAGCCCAACACGACGCCGTGCTGATCGCCATCGGCTCCGAGCAGCCATTCGACTTTTTCACGAATGCGCCAGGCCGCGGCCTCGACGGCATCCACTACGCCATGGAATTCCTGCCGCAGCAGAACCGTCGCGTCGCCGGTGAACCGCAACCGCCAGCGACCCGCGAGATCACCGCCCGGAACAAGCACGTCATCGTCATCGGCGGTGGCGATACCGGTTCCGACTGCATCGGCACGTCGCTGCGCCAGGGCGCCAAGAGCGTCACGCAACTCGAGATCATGCCGAAGCCCCCGGTGAAGGAGAACAAGGCGATGAACTGGCCCCACTGGCCGGTGAAGCTGCGGATCTCGTCGAGCCAGGCGGAAGGCGCCGTCACCGAGTATTCGATCTCGACGACGGGCTTCTCGGGTGAGGATGGCAAGGTGAAGAAGCTGCGCTACACGCGGCTCGACGACAAGATGAAGCCGGTGGCGGGCAGCGAAGGCGAAATGGAGGCCGACCTGGTGCTGCTCGCCATGGGCTTCGCCGGCCCGGTCGAAAGCGATGTCGTCAGCGAGCTCGCCCTGCCGGTCGTCGCGCGCGGTCGCTTCAAGGGCGTCGATGCCAACGATCAGGATTACAAGGTGGCGGGCCGTGACAAAGTGTTTGTCGCCGGCGATATCCGGCGCGGCCAATCGCTCGTCGTGTGGGCGATCCGCGAGGGCCGCCAGGCCGCGCACGCGATCGACAAGGCGCTGATGGGCAAAACGCTGCTGCCGCGCTGAGCATCGGCGGGATAAGAACGAACTGCCGAACGAATGGGGGCGACCGCTGCGGCGGTCGCCCCCATTTTGTCGTCGACCACCATCGCTGACCTGGGTCAGAAGCGCGCAGCGACACAGCGCCCACTCGCGCTTCGAGGCCGCTGTCCCCAGCCTCGAGGCCTGATCGAGATCAAGCCGCCGCGACCGCTCACCGCGGGGCCGCTGATGTAAAGCAAAAAATGGACGGGATCGGGCGGCGATCAACCGATCTCAACCGGGAGACGCTTCAATGGCAGTCGAAACAGGTCGACAGGACGGTGGAAATGCCCCGGCGGGTGAGCCGGAAATCAGCGCCTTGGTTGTGATGTTGGTCACTTTGTTGGTCGGCGTCTGGGCTTATCTGGTGTCGGTATTCGGCTTCCCCGCGTTCATTTATCCGCTGCTCGGGCTCGTCGGTCTCGCGTTCGCGTTCATTCTGACGCTGACGCGGGCCTGATCCGGCACCGCGTGCGGCGATCGAGGATCGACGACACAAACCCCAAAAGGACCGGACGATGACATCTCACTGCGCCACCAATTCCTGCCCGTTCGCTCTGCGCGCTCTCTTCGCGATACCGGTGATCGGCTGGGCCCTCGAATGCCTGCTGATGTACGATCACGACAGCGTGCGCCTGCTCGGCTTCGGCGTCTTGATCATGACGTGGGTGCTGGCCATCATGGCGTTCGGCTTCAGCGCCTTCCTATACCCGCTGTACGGCCTGGTGGCGCTTGCGTTCGCATTCGCGCTGACATTGACGCGCGGCTGAGCCCGGGAAGCCGGGGTGACGTTTCAGCGCTTCGGCTCGGCAGGTTGCCGGCGTGCCCCTGCGTTGGCCCGTGCTGGAATGGCGGCGGTCGCCAGGCCGGCGTCGTCGCGCTCGTCGGTCAGATCGGCCCGCGGTGCCGCCGGCGGATCGGGCTTCGGCCACGACACGTCGTCGGCCCGGCCGGGGCGGGCCGCCAGCCGTTCCCCCTTGACGAGCACCCGGAAAAATGGGGTCTGTGCGGGTGAAAGGCGGCGTCTGCCACCCGCCGCCGCCCCGTCACCGGAGGGCGTGATGGAACTGATGACCGTCAGGCCGCCCGGGATCTGGTCGACGACCGAGTCGCCCTGCGCCGACGGTTTGTCGGCCGACTGGCTCTTGGTTACGAGAGCGATCACGGCCTCGGGGATCGCCGGGCGCACGATCTCGATCACCACCGGATCCTCGCGTCCAGCAGGCTTCAGCGTGATGCGGCCGTTATCGGCCTTCTGGTCGCCAGCCCCCACCTCACCCCGCAGGAACGTCGCGGCACCGGTCGCGCCATCCGTGCCAGGGGACTGACCGGAACGCGATGCCGGCCCTCGCGGGGCAGGCCGCACACGAGCCTGCTCCTCCTCGTTGCCAGCCAACGGGATCGCCCGCTCGCTGCGCGCCTGAGCCAGGTCGCGCTTCAATTCGGTTTCGACGAAATGCGCCAGCTTCGCATAGCCCGGTTCCGTCATTCCTATACCGTCGCGATCGCGCAACTGCCGTGTCTTGCCGGAGAGATCGGGACCGTAAGCGCTATATTCGCCGTCCTCGTCGGCGAAACCGGCGTAGACGTCGATGAACTTGATGCCGCTCAGATAAGCGCGCTCGCGAAGAACGTCGTTCATCGCCTGCGCCGCCTCGTCGACCTCCTCCCGCCGCATGACCGGCAACCCGACCCAATAGACGGCAGGCCCCGCGGCGCGTAGTGCCCGCATCGTCTCGTCGACACGGCGGGCGATTTCGTCCCGCCACTCGCGTGATCCGACCGCCAGTCTCCGCCCCTCGGCGCTGCGCAGCGACCATCGGTCCTGCGTTCCCACCATGACGACGGCGATCGAGACTCGATCGCGCTTCAGGGACTGGACGAGATCGCGAACCTCATCGGCATGTTCGCGCCGCGAAAATCCTGACAGCCAGCGGTGGCGGCGATCGATTTCGACGCGCGGGTCGCCACCCATGATTTCGACGAGACCGCCGTGCATGCCGTTGGCCAGTGCATCGCCTATGACCAAAACCCGGTGGCGCTCGCCATTAGGAAAGGGGGCGATGTAGCTCTGAAAACCGCCGTCGTCCGCCGTCTGGCTCCGTGCCACCGGAACCGCCGCTGCCGCGCCGAACAAGGTCACCAACACGGCAACGAGGGTGACCACCGGATATGAGCGCCGATGATCGCAACTGGCACGGAACGGCCGGCGGCAAACGCGCGATGGCGCCGCGTTATCCATGTCCGTAGCGAGGCCACTTCTGTCCATGCGCTCCCCGCGTCACCCTTCCACACATGTCTGCCGGCGGCCGAATCCCCGCTGCCACACCAATCCAATAGCGCCGCGAATGGCGCAAAAGAAGGGCTCCGCCCACTTGCCTGGGCAAATTGTGAACCTTGGTGGCGCTGCGCAACGACCCGCCGCCGCGTCGGATCTCGCATACGGATCGCAGCCTGTCGGACCGCTATTCCGCGTCGCTGTTGCGCGAGACTTTGCCGCCTGCGGACGCAGCCGACGGTAACGCGAAGCTGAGCGGCAGCGCCGTCGTGTACTTGATCTGCTCCATCGCGAAGGCGGACGATACCTTGGCGATCTCGATGCGCGCGATCAGCTTCTTGTAGAATGCATCGTAGGCGGCGATGTCCGGCACGACGACCCGCATCAGATAATCGATGTCGCCGCTCATGCGATAAAGCTCGACCACCTCGGGAAAATCGACGACCGCCCTGTGAAACTCCTCGAGCCAGCCGAGCGCGTGCTGATCGGTCTTGATCGAAACGAACACCGTGACCCCGGCATTGACCTTGACCGGATCGAGCAGCGCGACGCGGCGCTGAATGACGCCCGCCTCCTCCAGTTTCTGGATGCGCCGCCAGCAGGGCGTGGTCGACAACCCCACCTCCTTGCCGATCTCGGCCACCGGCCGGGTACAGTCCTGTTGCAGCAATTTCAGGATCTTCACGTCCATGTCGTCGAGCATCACGGCCCTCTCGGTTCGATGAAAGTGGCGACGTCTCGTTGTTTGAACGATGGGTACGCACCACGGAACTTCTGGATGCCGCGTCGGCGCAGCACCGCTGTTCCACACAAGAGCAGAATAGAATGATTTTTCCACCGGGTCGACACCTATCCCGCGCAATTGGGATTTTATTTTAATATGGTCGCTGGCATGCCTTGGATTTTCTGCTCCACCGGCCCATACTCTGATCATTGCAGGCTCGTGCCCTGCCAGCGTTCAAGGGACGGATTTCCGCCATGCAGAACATCGTCTACATCGCCCCTGACATCGCCATCACCGGCCAACTCGAAGCGGGCGACATTGCCGAGGCCGCGCGTCTCGGGTTCCGCGGCATCGTCAACAACCGCGTCGAGAACGAAGAGGAGGGGCAACTTCCGAGCCATGCGGAAGCCGCACTGGCCTGGCGCCACGGCATCGCCTACCGGCACGTTCCGGCCGGCAAGCTCGATCTGTTCACCGATCCGGTGATCGCAGGGCTGGAGGACGCGCTGGCGAACCTGCCGAAGCCCATCCTTCTGCACTGCAAATCCGGCATGCGCTCGGCGATCGTCTGGGCGGCAGCGGCGGCCCGCCGGACACCCGTGGAGAGTGTTCTCGCGGCGCTCGAAGGCGCCGGGTTTGAACTCGATTTCCTTCGCGATGAGTTGGATGCCCAGGCTGACCGGCATCGCTGGATGCCGGCACCTGTGCCGACCGTCGCGGAGGGTGAGCTTGCGGCGTAAAAAACGACGGCCGGCGCGACTGTGGGCGGATACCCGTCAAAGTTCGAGTGCCATGCCGTCGTGCGCAACGATGACGCCGTCGAGCGAAATGGCTTCGGATTGCTCCAGCATCGCCGAACTCATGTGCGTCAACAATATCCGTTTTGCCGCCAGGCGCGGCATGTTCGCCGATATGCTGGCAGGTCCGCCGGTCCACGACATGTGATAGCGCGGCGTCGTCTCATAGCCGTAGCATTCGGTGATGTAGAGGTCGGCGTCGCGCGCGACATCGACCAGCGCCTCGACCCATTCGGTATCGCCGGAGAAGCCGACGACACGCCCATCGACCGCAAAGCGTAACGCATACGACGGCGCGCCCGAAGGATGGCTGACGACGAACGCCCGTGCCTCGACACCGTTGATTGTTACCGCGACGCCCTCAGCGATCTCGTGAAAGCGCAGCGCAAAACGGTACGGACGCGACGCCGATCCCGTGAACAACGCCTCGGCGAGCTGGTTGTAGCGATCCTTGAGACCCGGCGGGCCGACCACGTCGAGCGGCTCGGTGCGCCGTGCCACATGCTCGGCATAGAGCATCCACCACACCAGACCCGAGAAATGGTCGCCGTGAAGGTGAGATATGAAGATCGTCGCGACTCGATTGGGATCGAGCCCCAGCCCATTGAACCCGATCATCGCGGTCGCCCCGCAATCGATCAGGAACTCCGTGTTGGCGGTCGCCACGTGATAGCACGTCTGAAGACGCCCACCCGAGCCGAACGCGTCG
>JBKBNR010000187.1:4017-6223 GCA_046295315.1 Hyphomicrobiaceae bacterium | reverse complement strand
GCGCGCAAGCAAGAGAGCGCGCGGGGTTGGCGGGGCGGCCGCGCGCAAGCAAGACAACGCGCGGGGTTGGCGGGGCGGCAAAAAGCTCGGCTCTACCCGTCCTCGACGGGCTCTTCCCCGAACCCGTCCTCGATGAGCGCCACCAAGGCTGCCAGCAGTTCGGGCCCGTCGCGCCCTTCGGCAACCAGATGCAGCATGGCGCCCGGACCGGCGGCCAGCATCATCAGCCCCATGATCGACGTGCCGCCGACGGTGATGTTGTCGCGCGTCACGCGCACCACGGCGTCGAAGCCCTCGGCGCATTTGACGAACTTCGCGGAGGCGCGCGCATGCAGCCCCTTCCGGTTGCGGATGGTGACGAGCGCTTCGGGCTTGTTGGAGGGTATTTCTGGCATGATGCGATCCGGCGGTGCCGAAGCAGGCATTCTCGGCTGCGCCAACGAATGTCTGTCTAGAGGCTCTTGATCGAGCAGGATGTTCACCGAAAGCGCCAAGGGCACTTTTCGGAAATGCTGCTAGCCCTCGCCAATCAGTTCCTGGCTCGCGACCTTGATGTATTTGCGCCCGGCGTCGCGCGCCACGACGACGGCTTCGCGCAGGTCGATCTCGTCGCGCACGGAGGCGAGCTTGACCAGGATCGGCAGGTTGATGCCCGCGATCACGTCCACTTTGGCGTCGTCCATGATGGAGATGGCGAGGTTGGCGGGTGTGCCGCCGAACATGTCGGTGAGCAGTATGACACCCCTGCCGCTGTCGGCGCGGGCCACAGCAGCGACGATCTCGCGCCGCCGTTCGACCATGTCGTCTTCAGGGCCGATCGAAATGGTTTCAATCTGCTGCTGCGGACCCATGATGTGCTCGAGGGCGGCGCGAAACTCCTTGGCCAGACCGCCGTGCGTGACGATAACAAGGCCGATCATGCGCGGTAGCTCCGCATCAGGCGGTCGGCACGCGCTGTGGCGGCGGCTGTCCACCTCGCAACGGCGGAGAGCGCGGCGACGGTGGTATCGGGTTGGGGAACAGACATCCGGGGCAATCCGTCGGGCGATGCGGCAGGGCGACGCATTTTGATCTTGCGCACCCGACAGGGTGGCAAGTGTTCAGCCGCAGCGCAAGCGATATTGCGGCGCACGGATGCGACGCAGTGGTCGCGTCCGGATGGAAAAAACGATGCCGCGCGGCGTTGGGCGGCCATTCAGCAGCCGCGCGTGGCGATGCCCTCGGCGTCGAACACATGGCCGGTGAGCTGGCGGCCCTTGCGGCTGGCGAGATACAGCGCCAGCGCGGCGATGTCGGCACCGGACGACAGGCAGGCGCCGCCGCCGCGGACATCGTCGAAGGGGCCGCGCGGGCCGACGGCATTGATGCGGATACCCTGGCCCGCCCATTCCTCGGCCTCGCGGCGGGTGATGGCGGCGAGCGCGCTGCGCACGATGCCGGCCAGCATGGCTTCCGCTTCGCTGGCCGGCGGCGCCATGGCCACCACGTTCAGCACCATGCCGTCGGTCATGGTCAGGCGCATGCGGTTGGCTATGACGCGGGTCATGAGGGTGGCGGGCAGCAGCGCATCCGAGACGAACTGTTCGATGTCCTCATAGGAGGACAGCCCCTGCAGCTTCGCCGGGGCGATGACAATCAGGTTGACGGCGGTATCCAGACCGCCGAAGCCCTGCGCCGCACCTTGAGCGAAGCGGACGGCTTCGTGACTGTCGTCGAGGCGCTGTGTGAAAGCCTTGGTCTCGCTCGCCGCCTCGGCGATCATCGCGGTGACGGCGGTCAGTTCCGGCGAGCTTTCGGCGGACTGCAGCACGAGGCGGCATTTGTGGTCGGCGAACGCGCGCGCGAGATCGACGCCGTGCGCGGCGGAGAGACCGGTGATCAGAACACGCGTGCCGGCGAGTTCCGCATAGATGGGGACGCCGGGGGAATGCGTGACGACGCTCATGAACATCAGGGCTCTCTCCATGCAACGATACGCCAGGACCAATCGGAAACCGCCCGGCATGGACGATACCACGCCGATTCGCCTAACGAGAGCTAAAGAAGGCCTCGATCACGGTTTGTGCTGGGCGCTGTTGCGGCCAAACAGCGGCACTGTGGAAAAGCCCCACGGAAACTGCGACGACGCTCGTCGACGCAAGCCATCGGTCGCGGTGCGCCGTGCGCCGTGCGCCGTACCCGACATGGAGAACGCTGAGCCGATGAC
>JBKBNR010000187.1:3411-4007 GCA_046295315.1 Hyphomicrobiaceae bacterium | reverse complement strand
CTACTGGATGCCGTTCACGTCGAACCGGGCCTTCAAGCAGCGACCGCGCATGATCGCGTCGGCATCGGGTATGCACTACACGACACCGGACGGGCGGCGGCTGATCGACGCGACCTCGGGTCTCTACTGTGTCAACGCCGGGCATTGCCGGCCCGAGATCGTGGCGGCGATACAGGCAGCAGCGGCGCGATTGGACTACGCGCCGGCCTTCCAGTTCGGACACGAAGCGGCGTTCGAGCTCGCGGGCCGCATCGCGGCGCTGGCGTCCGGTCATCTCGATCATGTGTTCTTCGCGTCGTCCGGTAGCGAGGCCGTCGACACGGCCCTGAAACTGGCGCTCAGCTACCATCGTGTTCGCGGCGAGGGGCAGCGGACGCGCTTCATCGGCCGCGAGCGCGGCTATCACGGGGTCGGCTTCGGCGGCCTATCGGTCGGCGGCATGCCGGCCAACCGCCGCATGTTCGGCACGATGCTCGGCGGCGTCGATCATCTGCCGACGACGTATGACCGCGCGCGCCAGGCGTTCTCGACGGGTGAACCGGATCGGGGCGCTGAACTGGCCGATGAACTCCAGCGCCTGCGTCTGACCGATCTGG
>JBKBNR010000187.1:0-3401 GCA_046295315.1 Hyphomicrobiaceae bacterium | reverse complement strand
TGCACGATCCTTCGACGGTCGCTGCGGTGATCGTCGAGCCGGTGGCGGGCTCGACCGGCTGCCTGCCGCCGCCGAAGGGGTATCTCACGCGGCTGGCGGACATCGCGCGGGCCAACGGCATTCTGCTCATCTTCGACGAAGTCATCACGGCATTCGGGCGGCTCGGCCACACCTTTGCCGCCGAGCGTTACGGCGTCACGCCCGATATGATCGCCTTTGCCAAGGGTGTCACCAACGGCGCCGTGCCGATGTCGGGCGTCGTCGTTTCGGCGCCGATCCACGAGGCGCACATGGTCGGGCCGGAGCATCTGCCGGAGCTCTATCACGGCTACACGTACTCCGGGCATCCGCTGGCCGTCGCGGCGGCGCTCGCAACGCTGGACGTGCATCGCGACGAGGGGCTGGCGGGACGCGCGGCGGCGCTCGAACCGCTGTTCGCCGAGGCCATGATGAGCTTGCGCGGCCTGCCCGGCGTGCTCGACATCCGCCCCGTTGGTGTCATGTGCGGCATCGACCTTGCCGCCAAGGACGGTACCGCCGGAAAGCGCGGTCTCGAGATCACCGAGCGCGGCTACCACGACTACGGCATGTACGTACGCGTGGCGGGCGATACGATCGTCGTCGCACCGCCGTTGATCGCCACTCCAGACGACGTCGGCGAGATTCGCGACAAGCTCGCCGGTCTGATCCAGATCAGCTCCTGACACGTGGGCGCTGAGCGCACGCAATCGCAATATAACGACGACGTCAGAGTTTCCCTCGGCGTCCAACGCGGCTTTTCAGCCACAGACTTGGCTCTCGGCCCCAGCGGCGACATGAAAGCCGGGGAAAGCCCCCGCGCTCGCGTTGCACAGTTCGCCTTGCCGCTGAAACAGTTTCATCAGGTGAGGATCGACGATTCGCCGGTCCGGTTGTCGCGCCAGGTTCGGCGGCGGATGACGACGTTGGCGGGAGATGGATTTTGACGATGGCCCTGGATAACAGCAAGCCCGCGTCGCGGCGGCTCGGCGGCAAGGCCGGTGACGCGGTCGTGATGACGGCGATGGCGCTGGTGACGCTGGCCCTTTGCGCGGGGCTGATCCTGCAAGCTGGCCTCGGGTTCTGGCTGGCGGGAACCGTCTCACTGTCGTTCTACATGGGCTTGCTGACGCTGCACGCCATCGCGCGGCGCTCGGGGCAGATCGACGAACTGCAACACGAGGTCGAACGCTTGAAGGCAGCGCTCGGGCAGTCGGATGGCGCGCGCGGTTCTATGGTTCAGCAGTCGGCGCCGAAGCCCGGTTCCGCGCCTGTGGCCGCCCCGGTGGAGAGGGGTGTTCCGCAGCCGCCGCAGTCAAAGCCTTTGGATCGCGGCCCGAGTGGCATGACACCGCCGCCGCCCGTCGTTACCGCCGCCGAGGGTCCGCGCCCGCCGTCTCCACCGTCGCGTCCTGACCCGGCACAGGCTTCGGCGACGTATCCGGTCATCGGGACCGCCTCGACGGCTTCGTCTCCGCCGGCTCCGGCCAAGGCTGCCGCTGTCGCGAAAGCCTCTGATCCATCGCTGACGCCCGCGCAACCGAAGGTCGACGCTGGTGCCCAGCCGGCGGCGCCGGCGCTCAGCGCTGAATTGATGTCGCGCATGCAGAAGGTCGTGCGCGGCAATCAGCCGCCCCCACCGCCGCCGCCCTCACCCTCACCAGGTCCAGCGATGCGGCAGGCCGTCGTGACGTCATCACCGCCGCTGCGGAAGCCGGCGGAGCCCGTCGGCGTTGCGTCGCCCGTTCACCCCGAACCGAAAGCCGCCGCTGCGCCGCCGACCCAGGCCGAGCCGCCCGCTCTGCCGCCACAACTCGCCGAACCGGCGATCGACGACGTGCCGACGGATGTCCGCATGCCTGCGGATCGTTTCGGCAGTCGCACGTCCGGTCTGTCGGCCGCTTCGCCGCGCGAAGCCGACGTCGAGATGATCCAGGGGTTGATCAAGAAGCTCGCCGCCGAGGTCAACGCAGCGGAAGCGGAAAAACTCGTGTCGCCGCCACCGCCCCCCCCACCACCCTCGCCGCGCGTCGAGCCCGGTGTGATCACCGAATCGGTCGATGCCTTGAAGCTCGCTGCCAACTCCATGCGGGCACCGGTTCGCGCCAGCGCCCTGGAAGGCGAGGTGGAGGACGCGATGCGCCAGCACCGCGCGGCGAAGGACGTCGCCAAGGTGCCGCCGCCGCCGAGCGGTCCGGAGCCGGAATTCGATGTCGAGACCTTGATGCGGCGGGCGCAGTCCATCGCCGCCATGGAGGTCGCGCCGGCACCGTTGCCGGCGGCACCGAACCCGGCGGAGGTGGAACAGATCGCGGCGGCCGCCGGGGCTTTGCCACACGTCGAAGATGAGCCTTCCGATGCGCCGGCCGCTCGACACGTGCAGGAGGATCAACTGGACCGTATCGCCGCGGCGCTCGATGCCGGTCGGGTCGAAGTTTTCCTCGAGCCGATCCTCGATCTGGCGCGTGCCCAGCCGAGCCACTACGAGGTGACGGTGCGATTGCGCGACGAATCCGGCGCCGAGATCGACGGCGGACCCGCAGGCGACGACGGCGAAGCCGGCATCGGACTGCCGCTGCTCGACAGTATCCGGTTGTCGCGGACGGCGCAGGTCGCGCAGTTGCTCGATGATCGCCGCAAGCCGGGGTCCGTTTTCTCGACGTTCCACGGGCCGTCGCTGGCGTCCGAAGAGTTCCTCTCGACGTTCGCAGAGACGCTCGACGGGCAACAGGGCTTGCCGTCGCAGTTGGTGCTGACGTTCGCGCAGTCGGACGTGCGCCGTTTCCGCGCCACACATTGGAACATGATCGAAGAGATGCGCGACTTGGGCTTCCGCTTCGCCATGCGGGCCGTGACCGATCTCGACATGGATTTCGAGGCGCTGAATGCGGTCGGTTTCCATTTCGTCAAACTCGACGCCGACGTGTTTCTCGAAGGCCTGCCCGCTCCGGGCGACGTGATCTCACCGGCCGATCTGTGCAAGCATCTCGCCGCGCACGGTTTCTCGGTCGTGGTCGAGCATCTCGACGACGAGGCCAAGCGGGCCCGTGTGTTCGGTTTCGGCGTGCTGCTCGGTCAGGGGCAGTTGTTCGGCGGCCCCCGGCTGATGAAAGCATCCGCACTTGCCTCCGGCAGTCAGCGGGCGGCGTAGGCGGACGTGGAGCAGTCACGCATTCCCCTCCTCGCTTCCATCGCGCCGCTGGTGCCGACGGCCGAGGCCTGGCTGGTCGACATCTGGGGCGTGATGCACAACGGCGTCGCACCTTTCCCGACCGCGGTCGAGGCCTGCCGCCGCTTTCGCGCCGGTGGTGGAACGGTGCTGCTGCTGTCCAATGCGCCGCGTCCGGGGCCAAGCGTCGTCGAGCAGTTGCGCCGCATCGGCG
>JBKBNR010000186.1:0-6239 GCA_046295315.1 Hyphomicrobiaceae bacterium | reverse complement strand
CGCACATCCTATTTACGATGCGTGTGTTCTGACCGGGAGCGAAGCCATGACACCGCAAGAGCGTGACCTCATCAACGACCTGCTGGACCGGCTCGACCGGCAGCGGCTGGAGGCCGTCGACGACGAGGCGGCGGATCTGATCGATCGCGCCATGCGCGACATGCCGGACGGGCCCTACAAGCTGGTGCAGTCCGTCATCGTGCAGAACATGGCGCTGGAGCGTGCCGAAGCTCGCATCGAGGAGCTCGAGCGTCAGTTGCGGGACGCGCGCAGTGATCGCGTCCGTGGCGCGTCCGCGGGTTCGGGCGGATCGTTCCTCGGCGGCATCTTCGGCGGTGGCAACAGCAGCCGGAGAGACCGCGACGACGACGATGATCGTCGTCGTGGATACGGCCGAGACGCGCGCGACGATGACGACGACCGCGAGCGCCGAGCCGCGCTCGGTCGCTCTGGCGCTTCGGGTTCCGTGCCGTATGCCGGTGGCGCTGGCGGCGCCGGCGGACCCGATGGCTCGCGCCCGTGGGCGCGCGGCAGCACGGCTACCCCTGTCGCCGGTCGCGGCGCGGCGGAAAATCGCGGCGGGTTCGGTGGTGGCAGCTTCCTCGGCACGGCGCTGACCACGGCAGCGGGTGTCGCCGGCGGCATGCTGCTGGCCGACGGCCTGAAGGGCATGTTCGGTGGCGACGACGCGGTGAAATCCGCGGGTGATGCGGCGTCCGCCTCCGCCACGCAGACGGCCAGCGCCGATCAGGCGCAGCCGGCGGTCGCGGAAGCCAGCGACACTGGTGAAGGCGGCGGCTTCTTCGACAGCCTGTTCGGCGGCGGTGATGGCGGCGGCGACATCATGGACATCTGATAAGGCGCATCGCTGCTGAGTTTGCGCCGAATGGCGACTTGTAAGGGGTGGGCATGATGCCCGCCCCTTTTTCAATGCCAGCGAACGCCGCGCGCAGCCGTCACTTCTTCTTCGCCGGTGCCTTTTTGGCAGCCGGGGCCGGGGCCGGCGCCGGTGCAGCGGCCGCAGCAGGTGTCGCCTTCGCCTTGCCCGCCTTCTGCGTCAGCGCCGACGCCGCAACGGTCTTCTCGGCCGCCGAGGCATTCTTGTCCTTCAGCACCTTCGCCGCCTTCGAAGCGACCGCGGCGCTGGTCTTTTCGTCGGAGCCCTTCTGCGTCAGCGCGGATGCCGCGGCCGACTTCGCGTCCTTCGACGCCTTGGGGTCTTTCATGACTTTCGCCGCCGCCGAGGCGACCTTGCTGCTGGTCGATTCGCTAGCCGGTTTCTTGGCCATAACCGTCATCTCGCTGGAAAACCGCACCCGTTGTGCGGCATCAGGAAGCTAACTGGATTCGCGGAATTGAGAATCGAAAAGCCGCAACGCCCTGCGCTGTTTTGGCATCACAGCACAAAAAACATGCGCGCCGTGTCCCGCGATTGACACACCGCCGGGCGCACGCGACAACCCTCGCCCGAATGCCTGCACAAAATGGGAGCGAACCGGCGATGGCTTACGACGATCTCAAGAACACCATCGAAGCCGCGTGGGAGAGCCGCGATACGATCAACACCGCCACCAAAGGGGCTGTGCGCGACGCCATTCTGACGGGTCTGGACCTGCTCGACAGCGGCAAAGCTCGCGTCGCCGAAAAGCAGGCGGATGGGTCGTGGCACGTCAACCAGTGGCTGAAGAAGGCCGTGCTGCTGTCGTTCCGCCTCGCCGACAACGAGGTGATGCCGTTCCAGAAGAGCGGCACCTACGCCAGCCGCGCTCACGGCTACGACAAGGTGCCGCTGAAGTTCGCCGATTGGACGCCTCAGCAATTCAAGGATGCCGGGTTCCGCGCTGTGCCGGGATCGATCGTGCGCCGTTCCGCCTTCATTGCGCCGGGCGTGGTGCTGATGCCATCGTTCGTCAATCTCGGAGCATACGTCGACACCGGCACCATGGTCGACACTTGGGCCACCGTCGGCAGTTGCGCGCAGATCGGCAAGAATGTGCACCTTTCCGGCGGCGTCGGCATCGGCGGCGTTCTGGAGCCGATGCAGGCCGGGCCGACCATCATCGAGGACAACTGCTTCATCGGCGCACGCTCGGAAGTGGTCGAGGGCGTCGTGGTCGGCGAAGGCTCGGTCATCTCGATGGGCGTTTTCATCGGCGCCTCGACGACCATCATCGACCGCGCCACGGGTGAGCGTTTCATGGGCCGGGTGCCGCCCTATTCGGTGGTGGTTTCAGGCTCGATGCCGGGCAAGCCGCTGCCCGACGGTTCTCAGGGCCCGTCGCTCTACTGCGCCGTCATCGTCAAGCGCGTCGATGAGAAGACCCGCTCCAAGACCAGCATCAACGAGTTGCTGCGCGACTGAACGAGAAGCGCTCTGCACCAGGCGATATGCTGCGGCGCGGCGACGGAATCCGCTTGCGCTGGCGCCTGCCGAAGCAGACCATGGTCCATCCGCACTCGATCCACGGCAGGCGGACCATGGCTCATCTGGCGACGGCCTATCCAGAACTGGCAAGACGCTCTGCCGTGTCCTTCGCGAGCGCGATCATCGTCATGCTCGCTGGGTTGGCCGCCGGCCCGCGACCGGCCGAAGCATTCTTCTGCTTCGGCTTCTCGTTCAATGGCGACGGGCCGTCGTTCCGCATCGGCTTCGGTGACAGCGGCGGGTGGCGCAGCTACCAGTTCGCCCCCCACGGCGGTCCTTTCGGCTACCCGCCAGCGCCCCGCTTCGCGCATCCCATACCCGGCCCTCTGATCTATATCTCTGCGATGCATACCCGACACTGGGCACCGCCGCCCGCGGCTTGGGCGCGCCAGTCTATGCCGCCCCCGCAGTGGCGTCGGGCCGGGCCGCCGCCGTGGGCTTTTGGCCCATCGCCCGGCCCTTGGCGCTGGTAATGCCGACCCGCAACGGTGGCGCCGCTACCGTGCGCCGCGAATGAGCCGGTGAATCAGCGCCAGCTTCTCGTAAGCGGGCGCCGGGGTGACGAACGGATAGAAATCCTCATGCCCCATGGAGCGGTTGAGGCTGTTCAACGCGACCGTCAGCGGTATCCAGCGCTCGACGATCGCGGCGAAGCTCTCATCGCGGTAGATGTCGTAGCGGCGGAACGGCCAGACGGCGCCGAACGACAGACCGGACGCGCGCGGCTCCATGCCTTCCGCTTCCGCGGTGTCGACCGCGTCGACCATGTGCAGGTAATGGGCCCAACTCTCCGCCCAATCCTCCCATGGGTGCATGCTGGCGTAAGCCGAAACGAACCGCTGCGACCAATCCGGCGGCGGACCCGAGTTGTAATGCCGGCTCATCGCGTCCTGATAGCTCGCCCGCTCGTCACCGAACAAGGCGCGGAATTCGCCGTGTCGGCCCGCGGCATCGACCAGTAGCGACCAGTAGTAGTGGCCGCTTTCGTGGCGCAAGTGGCCGAGGAGCGATCTGTAGGGCTCGGCCAGTTGCTGGCGCGTGCGCGTCCGCTCCACGGCATCGGCTTCCGCCATGTCGACGGTGATGACGCCATCGAGGTGGCCGGTGGTGATGTCGCGGGCGAAATCGAAGACGAGGCGACCGGCTGCGCTCGTGCTGCCGAGCGGCAGACCGAAGCGCAGCAGGCTGTAGACGAGGCGCTTCTTGGCGCGTTCGAAGTCGCCCCATTTGGCGAGGCTGCCAGGCTCGGCGAGGTTCGGGATGACGCGGTTGAGATCGCAGGCGACGCACAGTCCATTGCCGTCGCTGGCGCTGGTGAGCCAGTTGCAGACGCCGTGGGTCGCGTTGGAGCAGTAGCGAACGTCGCTCGCCTGCTTGTTGCCGATGCGGCGGAACACTCCCGGCTGACGCGCATCAGGTTGGAGCGTGACCATCGCCAGGGCGTCGGGATCGAAAGCCAGGCTGCCACCGCACTTCAGGCACGACTGGTTGACGAAGAACACCCGCGTTCCGCAGCTCGAGCACTTGAATTTTTCCATCGGTCATTCCCGCATCGTGTCTCGACCGCATCGCGTCTCGGCGCGGAACGTAGCACACGGATAGAGGTTCCCGCGCACGGCCCGTGTCGCTCCAGATGCCTGTAAATCGCGCACCCTCTGCCGCCTTTTCGCAACTCTGCCCATCGGCTGATCGCTTTCTGGATTATCGGCATCATTCGCCCGTCGTCGCGCTTGTCGCTCGGGCAACGAGCCGATACGCCAGGAGTTACGCATCGGCGGGGCGCGCCTCGCGTTGCCCGAGCCGCCGCACCATGACGCGCCGTTCGACGGCCGCCCTGTAGAGACACACAGAGATCGCATGACACTCCACGCCGCCCTTCGCCACAAGACGAGCTATCGTTACGACCGGCTCACGACCATGGGTCCGCAGGTCATCCGCCTGCGCCCGGCACCGCACTGCCGCACGCCGATCCTCAGCTACTCGATCGAGATCGAGCCCAAAACGCATTTCATCAACTGGCAGCAGGACCCGTTCGGCAACTTCCTCGCCCGCGTCGTGATGCCGGAGGCGACGGAGGAATTTTCGGTCACGGTCGATCTCGTCGCCGACATGGCCGTCATCAACCCGTTCGATTTCTTCGTCGAGGAGAGCGCCAAGGAGTGGCCGTTCGAATACGACGCGCAGCTGAAGAAGGAACTGGCGCCGTATCTGGATCCGGATCAAACGGGACCGCTGCTGGAGAAATATGTCGCCGGGATCGTGCACGATCCCAAACACACGACGCTCGATTTCATCGTGGCGATCAACCGGCAGATGCAGAAGGACATCGCCTACACGATCCGCATGGAACCGGGCGTGCAGACGCCCGAGGAAACGCTGACCAAGGCCATCGGCTCGTGTCGCGATACCGGCTGGCTGCTGGTGCAGGTGCTGCGCCACCTGGGCCTCGCGGCGCGGTTCGTTTCCGGCTATCTCATCCAATTGAAGCCCGACGTGAAGTCACTCGACGGACCGTCCGGCACCGACCACGACTTCACCGACCTGCACGCCTGGTGCGAGGTCTATGTTCCGGGCGCCGGCTGGATCGGCCTCGATCCGACGTCCGGCCTGCTGGCCGGCGAAGGACACATTCCGCTCGCCGCGACCCCGCACCCGGTGAGCGCGGCGCCGATCACCGGCGCCCACTCCAAGGCCGAGGTGACGTTCGAATTCGAAATGGGCGTGACGCGCATCCGCGAAACCCCGAGGTCGACGAAGCCCTACGACGAAGAGACCTGGGAGAAGATCGACGACGTCGGCCGTCGTATCGACGAGCGGCTGAAAAAGGGCGACGTGCGGCTGACCATGGGCGGCGAGCCGACCTTCGTCGCCGCCGACGACATGGAAGGCGCGGAATGGAACATCGCCGCCGTCGGCCCCAACAAGCGTCGTTATGCCGAGGACCTGATCCGCCGCCTGCAGCAGCGGTTCGGCAAGGGCGGCCTGTTGCACTTCGGCCAGGGCAAATGGTATCCGGGCGAGCAGCTGCCCCGCTGGTCGTTCGCGCTGCACTGGCGGTCCGACGGACAACCGCTATGGGAGGACCCGAGCCTCGTCGCCAGCGTCAACCCGTCGAAGCCCGCGACAATCGATGACGCCAGCCGCTTCATGACCGGCCTCTGCCGTCAGCTCGGCCTGCCCGACGACAGCGGCATTCCCGCCTACGAGGATGCCGCGCACTTCCTGCTCGTCGAACAGAAGCTGCCGATCAACGTCGACCCAAAAACCAACAAGCTCGAGGACGCTGCCGAGCGGGCGCGCATCATCAAGGTGTTCGATCGCGGGTTGATGGAGCCTGCGAGCTATGTGCTGCCGGTGCAGGTGTGGCACACGCACGACCGCGGCCGCCGCTGGGTGACGGAGCGATGGGCGCTGCGCCGCGACAAGCTGTTCCTCATTCCAGGT
This sequence comes from Hyphomicrobiaceae bacterium, assembly GCA_046295315.1. Taxonomy (GTDB): domain Bacteria; phylum Pseudomonadota; class Alphaproteobacteria; order Rhizobiales; family Hyphomicrobiaceae; genus JAEUMD01. The sequence continues at coordinate 370 of JBKBNR010000186.1, read as the reverse complement.
GACTCGCCGGCCGGATTCCGCTTGCCGCTCGCCTCGACCGCCTACATTACGCCGATGGAGTATCCGCACGTCACGCCGCGCGATCCGTTCGCCAGCGCTCCGCCGCTGCCCGAGCGCCGCGTCATCATGCAGCGCCGCCGCACCGTGACACTCGAGGCGCCTCCGGTCGTACCGAATGCGCCGATAGAGATTTCGGGCGCTGTCCGCACTGCAATGGCGGTCGAGCCTCGCGACGGCGTGCTGTGCGTGTTCATGCCGCCGCTGCCCGATGCCGAGGACTATGCCGCGATGGTGGCGGCGATCGAGGAGACCGCGAAGGAAACGCGCATCCCGGTGCATATCGAGGGCTACCCGCCGCCGCCCGACCCGC
>JBKBNR010000185.1:0-6308 GCA_046295315.1 Hyphomicrobiaceae bacterium | reverse complement strand
TGAACAGTTCCTTACCGTCCTTCTTGTCGACCGCCTTCAGGAAGCCCTCGAGGGTGCCGTAGAAGACGATGTCGCCAGCGGTCGCGAGAGCGCCAGACCACACCGAGAACGGCTCAGGCTTCGACCAGACGATCTTGCCAGCGCCGGCATCCCAGGCAATGAAGTTGCCCATTCCGCCGTGGCTGTTCATCGCCGGGTACATGGACAGCGTGGCGCCGACGTAGGGCTGACCAGCGGTGTACGAGACCTTGAAGGGCTCATAGTCCATGCAGACGTGGTTGGTCGGGACGTAGAACATGCCGGTCTTCGGCGAGAAGGCAGCAGGCTGCTGGTCCTTCGTTCCGAGAGCTGCCGGGCAGATCCCCTTGGTGTTGAAGTCTGGGCCGTTCTTGGCGGTCGAATACTTGTCGACGACGTACGGGCGACCGTAGTTCGGCTTCGACGGATCCATCTCGACGCCCGTCGTCCAGTTCACCACCGGATCGTACTTCTCGGCAACGAGAAGCTCGCCCGTGTGGCGGTCGAGGGTGTAGGCGAGACCGTTACGGTCGAAGTGAACGGCGGTCTTGCGCTTCTTGCCCTTCACGTCGATGTCAGCGAGGATGACCTCGTTGATGCCGTCATAGTCCCACTCGTCGAACGGCGTCATCTGGTAGGCCCACTTGGCCACGCCGGTGTCGACGTCACGTGCGAACAGGGTCATCGACCACTTGTTGTCGCCCGGACGCTGAGCCGGGTTCCAGGTCGACGGGTTGCCCGAGCCGTAGTACATCAGGTTGACTTCGGGGTCGTACGAATACCATCCCCAGGTGCAGCCGCCACCGATCTTCCACTGATCGCCCTGCCAGGTCTTGATCGAAGAGTCCTTGCCGACCGGCTTGCCGAGCGACATGGTCTTCTCAGGATCGAACAGGATCTGATCGTCCGGACCGACGGAGTAGGCACGCCAGACCTGCTTACCGGTCTTCATGTCGTAAGCCGTGACGTGGCACTGGACGCCGAACTCGCCGCCCGAGATACCGACGATGACCTTGTCCTTGACCGGCAGAACGGTCGCGGTGTTGGTCTCGCCCTTCTTCGGATCGCCGTTGACGGCCTTCCAGACTTCCTTGCCGGTCTTGGCGTCGAGCGCGACGACCGTAGTGTCGGCCTGGTGGAGGAAGATCATCCCGTCGGCATATGCGACGCCACGATTGACCGTGTCGCAGCACATGACCGGGATCACCGACGGATCCTGCTTCGGCTCATACTTCCAGATGATCCGGCCATCGTTGTTGAGGTCGAGGGCGTAGACGATGTTCGGGAAAGGCGTGTGGACGTACATCACGTCGCCGATGACGAGGGGCGCGCCCTCGTGACCGCGAAGAACGCCGGTCGAGAAGGTCCATGCGACCTTCAGGTCTTTGACGTTGCTTTTGTTGATCTGATCCAGCTTGGAATAACGCTGGTTGAAATAGTCACCGGTCTGGATGGCCCAGTTGTTGGGATCACTGATGGCCTTCGTGACGCTCTCGTTCGCCAAGACTGGCGAAGCGAGTACCGTCGTCGCCAGCAATGCACCTGTAAGTGCACTCTTGCGCATCGCGCTTCCTCCTTAAGGTTCTTGCCACGCTTGCAAGCGGCAGCTGTCGTCAGCGTGTCACGGGCCGGGGAGCGGACTTTGGGAGTGTCCTATTGCTTATGCTCCGCCGGACCTACGAAACGGCCCCGGACCTTAGGTCGCGGGTGGGGCCTGAAGTCGCAGCTACCGCAGGCATGTAGCCACTTTTTCCCAACCCTTGCAAGACAAAGGTCGAATATCCTAACTATGCGGCCCCACAAAACTCGTTCTCACTTCCAGAAGGGTCAATCGCTCTGACGTAAAATATAAAATCAGACTAGGGCCTTGCCGCAATGCAATAGCTTTTTGTGCGGCGCACGTCTTGTTCTGGAGCTTGTCCCGCAGCACGCCGATCGCGAGGCTGTGATTGGCGCTTCTGCCGGATCGCCCCGACAGTGCCGGACTCGTAATCTCGTCGCTTGATGGAGACGTGTCAGTGAGCCAGTGCGAAACCGGACACCCGATCGATGCCGAGCGCCGCCGATTGCTCCAACTCTCGGCCTTCGGTGTTTTGTTTTCGCTAGGAGTTCCGCCAGCGCGCAGTTTCGCAGCCGCCCCCGCGAGCCCTGGCGCGGAGATCGCGGAAATCGCACCTGGCGTGTTCGTCCACCGAGGCGAGCATGGGGCCTATACGCGCGAGAACCGCGGCGACATCTCGAATTGCGGCTTCGTCGTCGGTCGCGACGCTGTAGCGGTCATCGACACCGGTGGAACGGCTGCGGTCGGTCGTGATCTGCTGGCGGCCATCCGCACCCGCACCGATCGACCGGTCCGCTACGTCGTCAACACCCACATGCACCCGGACCACGTTCTCGGAAATGCCGCCTTCCGGGGCGACGGTGTCAGCTTCATCGGGCACCAAAAGCTGGCGGCCGCTCTTTCCGCGCGTGCCGAGCGCTATCTGACGTACAACCGCGAGGCTGCGGGCGAAGCGGCGTTCGCCGGCACCGAGATCGTATTGCCCGACACGCCGGTCGTCGACACGTTGGACGTCGATCTCGGCGGTCGGCGGCTCCAGCTCAGAGCGCACCCGACGGCGCATACCGATAACGACCTGACGGTCCGCGACATCGTCACCGACACGGTTTTCATGGGTGATCTGATCTTCGCCGGACATGTCCCGACCATCGACGGATCGATCCGCGGGTGGATGGCGCTGCTCGAAGACCTGGTCGCGCAGCCGGCGGCGCGCATCGTGCCGGGGCACGGTCCGGCGGCCATGCCCTGGCCGGCTGCGGCCGAACCTCTGCGCCGCTATCTCGAGGCGGTCGCAACCGATGTGCGCGCCGCGATCCGCGCCGGTCGCGGTATTCGCGAAACGATGAGCAGCGCGGCGGCGGCCGAGCGGTCGCAATGGGAACTCTTCGACGACTATCACGCGCGCAACATCGCGGCGTCATTTGCCGAGTTGGAATGGGAATAATGGACGAGGGCTACGCTGAGACGGCTTGGACATCGGTCGATGCGTGCGATTCGTTTCGATTTCGCGTAGGGTCCCGGGCGAACGGCGCTGAAAACGACGATGGCCGTCGCACCGGCGACGAACCATCCTGCGACCCGAGGGAGCTGAAGAATGTCGAACCCCGATGCAAACGAGCGTATGGCCCGTCGGAGCCGCAAGCCGCTGGTGCTGGCGGTCGCCGTGGCGTTCCTGGCTGCGGCAAACATCTCACCCGACGCCTCGGCCCAGGCGCCTTCCGATGCCGATCTGTGGCCGGGCATCGCCAAGGATCTCTACGCATCGCGCACAATCGCGGAAAGCACGGGTGAGATCGTACTCGAAGCCCCCGCCAGAGCCGATGACGCGGCCCTGGTGCCCATCACCATGCGCATTCCGGCGCACATCGCGGCGAAAGCAAAAACGCTGGCGCTGGTGATCGAGAAAAACCCGATGCCGGTTGCAGCGCAGTTCACCTTCGGACCGGCCGCCGGCAATGGCGAACGCGTCATTGAGACACGCGTTCGCGTCGACATGTATTCCAACATCCGCGCGGTTCTCGAAACCACCGACGGCGCCCTTTACATGGCGACCCGCTACGTCAAGGCCGCCGGAGGCTGCTCGGCGCCGGCGCTCAAGGATCAGGAGCAGGCGCTTGCCGAACTCGGCAAGATGAAACTGCGCGTCGGCGATCAGCACCAGTCCCCGATCATGCAGGAAGCACAAGTGATGATCCGCCACCCGAACTACTCGGGCATGCAGATGAACCAGCTCACTGGGCTCTACATTCCGGCGAGGTTCATCGAGCAGGTGGAGGTGAAGCGCGGCCAGGACCTCGTGTTCCGCATGGATGGCGGCATCTCGCTGTCGGAGAACCCAAACATCCGCTTCACCTACGCCAACGGCACCGACAACGAGTTGTCGGTCGTCGCCAAGGATACGACCGGCGCGACCTACACCATCCGCCAGTCCGCAAAGGGTTCCTGACCGTCCGCGAAGACCTCCGTCAGACGACAAAACGCCAACGGCCGGAGCGTTCTGCTCCGGCCGTTGGCGTATGACGAGTTGCAGAGGACGAGCCGCCGAACCGCGCTGCGGACCGCGCGTCAGAAGCAGCGCAATTCGCCCTCGATCTCGGCCCTCTTCAGCGTTTTGATCTTCTCCTGGAAGATCGGACCGTGCAGCATGGCGACATTCTCGCCACCGCGCTGGATGACACTCATCACCGTCTCGGCTTCCTCGTACTGCGCATAGGGCAGCAGCTTGGCGATCTCGTCGATCGAACACGAGCAACGTTCCAGGGCCTCGCGCGTCTGACCATTGACCTGCATGCAGGCGAACACGTAATCGGCGCGCGCAACCGTCGGATAGTCGTTCTCCGGCACCTCGATCGCCGCTGCGTTGGACAGCGTGGCGAACATCGCGACTGCGATCGCTGCTGTCCTGAAACCGCGCCCGTTGCCGTTCTCCACGCGCCTCATTTGATCTCTCCCACGCCGTCGAGCTTGAGTGTCTCCTCCAGCCGAAGCCCGTCCGCCGAAGGCGTGACGTAGAGCGATCGTGTGGCTACGAAATGCCCCGGAATCTTGTCGCACACCACGACCTCGAAGCTGCTGCCGTCGTAGCCCCGCATCTTCAACGCATTGGGGTCACCCACGAACGGTGACACCGAAACCCGAAATCCCTCGAACGTCTGGCCGTTGTAAGAGATCGAGACCGGCTCGACCTTGGACGACTGATCGAGTTGCTGCTTGAAGCGATTCTTCAGGTAGGGGCGCTGGCCACCAGCGAGGGCCGCAAAGTTGCTCACCGCGCGATCCAGGAACAGCACCAGCACCGGATTGCCGGTCATGCCGGAAATCTTCTGCTCGGGCCGTGCGCGAGCGCCGGTGAAAATATCGACCGAGACAGCGCGGGTGCCGCCATCCTCGACCGCCGTGACGCCGACCTTCACGGTGTCGGTGAAATTTTCGCCGAGAAGCGCGGGGTCCGATCCCTTGCGCTCGAAGCTGTAGGTGACGTGATCGCCAGCCCCCATGTTGGCGAGATGACTGGCGTCGAACAGCACGGCCGTCGCCGCGGGTGCCGGAGCGGCCTTTGCGGGCGACGGGCTCGTCGCGAGCGATGACGCAGCAAGGATTGCCGCTGCGACGGCTAGGTGGGCTTTGTGCATCGTTGGAGTTCCTCCTCGATCGGGGTACGCCCCCGTATTGCTCTGTTTGATTGGTCGATCCGCGAACGCGGTAAGGGCTTTGCCCTTATGCTTTTGCAGCTACGTCAAGTCCGGCAAAACCGAGACGGCAGCCGGCTCGGCCCCGTATTTAGCGTTCGTCCCGGCACAATGCCAGAACAAGACCTGATTATTGCTACGACGGTCGCCGACGGGTCGATCCATCGGCCACGCTCGTTGTGGCGGAGGATTGCGGCGACAGGCGCTACCACACGGTGACCTCACGGGGTCGTTATCGAAATCGAACGCCGCGTCCAGTAGATGGACGCTCAGCGCGGCTCGTCGATGAATAGTCCGAAGGCGCGGGGGCCATCGCCGACCTTCACCTTTCCGGTGACCTCGAGCGTCGCGGTGTCGATCCGCTCGAGCGTGTTTTCGAACCAGCAGGCGACGTAGACCTCCCGTCCGCCACCGGCGACCGCGATGCCTTCGGGGTGCTCGCCGACGTCGATCGCCTTCAGCAGCTTGCCGGTGGCAAGTTCGACCACGCTGACGGTGGCCGAATACTGGTCGGTGACGAAAGCTCGCCCGTTCGCCAGCGCGACCGCGTAGGGGCGCCGGCCGACCTTGAACTTGCCCGCCGCCTTCCATGCCCCGAGGTCGATCACACTGACGTCGTCACTGCCGACGTTGGCGGTGTAGGCGCGACGGCCATCGGCGTCGATGGTGATACCGAACGGCCGTGCCCCGACTTTGACCACCGCGACGCGCTCCATCCGGTCGGCATCGATGATCGAGACCTGATCGTCGTCGCGATCCGTCGTCAGAACGATGCGGCCATCGGGGGATACCGCGACGCCAGAGGGCGACTTGCCGACCGGTATCTCGGCGAGCACCTTGGTCGCATCGGCGGAGACGACGAACAGCTTATGCGCGAACCAGTCCGCAACGAGCACGCGACCGTTGCGCGGATTGACCGCGATCCCGAGCGGCCCCTCACCCAGCAGGAGCTTCCTCTGCACCTTGCGGGTGCGCCCGTCGACGACATAGAGCGCCTTTCCCTCCGGAGCGGTGACGTAGATGCGATCGCGATCGGGCGA
>JBKBNR010000184.1:0-6358 GCA_046295315.1 Hyphomicrobiaceae bacterium | reverse complement strand
GCCTACACGCGCGCCGCTGTCGATCACTACATCGGCAGCTACCTGACGCTGCGCCCGGCGTTCTCGCTGCCCGATACCATCATCGCCTACCGTACGGATATCGTCTGGGACCCGGAATGGCCGAGCCTGCTGTTTCAGGAAAGTGCCCGGCCCGACGCCACCTATTCCCACCGCGGGCGGCTCTACATCCCGCCGGCCTCGATGTTTCTGCATCTCGTTTCGCTGACCAAGGGCGCCATGCGCATGGTGCTCGTCTCGCAGATCGACCGCGCGGGCATCATGCGCGGCCTCATCACGACGCTGAACAAGCAGGGCGCGATGCTGCTGCCGGTGTCGTGCCCGATCGTCTACGCACGCCGCGACGCCTTCCATGCCGACGGCCTCGGGCAGATCGGCGCCGAGCATGCCGAGTTTGCCAACTACCAGCGCCTGCTGCGTGAAACCACGGAGGACGGCTACGCGCGCCTGGTCGGGGGGTGAGCGGCGACTTGCGTCGCCGCGGCACTGCTCGGGTTAGCAGAGGCCGGGGCAGCAGCGTTGGCGCCACCCGGGCCCGGCGTTACCGCACTCGGGGCTGCCGCGATGCCGGTCAACGCTGAGTCGGCCGCCGATTGTGCTTTCCTATGCGCCGCGCCCGATCGCAGCAACCTCGCCGCGAGGTCAGCGGTTTCCCGGCGGCCGATGTCGGCGCGATGCCGCTCCAGCCATTTGTGCGCTTCCGTCCGCCCTGCGCCATGCAGATAGGTAATCAGCCCCGCGTCGGGCTTCATCTTGCTGTCGGGCTTCAGCCCTGCCGTGAAGCGCCCCGCCTCGATCACATGAAAGCGATGCTTGAGGAAGCGGTTGCGTGCGGCAAGTGGCGACCAGTGGCGGCGCCCTTCGCTGCGCATGGCGGCGATCAACTCGACATCGCGGCGCAGCGGCGCGTTGAAGGTCAGCCGGTTGATGTGCCCCTGGATTTCGCGAGCACCCGTCGGCAGCTCTGGTGTGTAGACCGGGTTGAGCATCACCAGCAAGGTATCGCAGGCGGGGCTTTCGGCGGCGAGCGTCACGATGTCGGGATTGGCCGAATAGCCGCCGTCCCAATACGCGGTGTCGCCGATGGTCACGGCGCGATGCAACGTCGGCAGGCAGGCCGACGCCAGCACCTGCTCGACGTGCAACTCCTGCCGGCGAAACAGCCGCGGCTTGCCGGTCGCGACCTCCGTCGCCGCGATGAGGAGTTCAACCGGCGAACGGTCGCGTATGGCGGCGAAGTCGATCGTGCGCTCGAGAAGGCGGCGCAGCGGATCGAAGCCCATCGGGTTGAACTCGTAGGGCGACATCAGCGTCGTCATATGGCTCATCGCCGAGCGCGTCAGGCTGTAGAGGAATGGGTTGAGGCGCATCAGATCGTTGACACCGGCCTCGACGACCGCCGTCCAGACCTCGCGAAGTTTTGCTTTCGCGGCTGGACGTCCACCCTCGGCAAGCCCCGCCGCGAGGGCAACCGCGTTGACCGCCCCGGCACTCGTCGCCGACACCCAGCCGATCGCGATGGTGTCATCTTCGAGCAGGCGGTCAAGCACGCCCCACGTGAATGCACCGTGCGCGCCGCCGCCCTGCAGCGCCAGATTGAGCCGTAAGCTACGTTTGAACAGCGCCACGCCTCTCCCCCCACCGATGCCGTGCCGGGCCTGCTTGCCCAGTCCAAGTGCCAGGCCAAAAGATGGCATGGCAACCCGCGACGGCAGTATCATGTTCCGCTACGCCATCGTCATCTTCATGGAGACATTGCACGAGCGCCCCCGCACCAGTGACCCCGCGCCAGCCTCGAGCCTATGAGGCGGGTGCCAGAGTTGGCACAATGCGCGACGTGCCGCCGCCGATCCTCTTCGGGTGTCCTGCGTGCGAGAGTTATCGCTCAGTTGCGGTCGCCTCGAGCGAGTGCCGACAGCCGCCTCGCATAACCCGACATCGACCGATAGACCCCGGCCATGACGAGCGTATCGGCTGCCACTATCAGCGCTTGCATGTCGGGGGTGAACGCATCCTCCCAGAACACCCACGATACATCCGCGAAATAGGGCGTGAGAGCGTCGAGGTTGGGAATGAAGAAGCTGTCGTAGACTATGACGGTGCGGCCTGGATAAAGCGACATGGACGGGTCGGTGGCGACATTCTGATAGACGCGCAGCGGCTGGCGGGACGCCGGACGCGGTACGACGCGATGGACCGTCGCCACGACACCGCGCCGTCGCGTGACGTAGCGCGTCACCGTGAACGTGCGGTCGCGACCGAGTTCCTTCGCCTGATCGGCGACCCGTTGCATGCCCGGCCTGGTCTCGACGTCGCGGCTCTGCCAGAGCCCGGGATGCAGCCGCTCGAGCACCAGCGAGCCGACGAATACCGAGGTTGCCGGGGTCCAGTGTGAATCGTCTTTGTAATAAAGTGCTTCGGCCGTCTCGTTACGCCGCGACGACAGCGCTTGTCTGAGGTCGAAATACGTGTCGCCGAGGCGGCGCGCCAGCGCATCCATGTCGCGATCGTAGCGATTGGCGGCGCAGCGATGGATGTCGACATCGCCGGACAGGATCGCGCGCGAGAAAGGCGATCTCGCCTCGGCCAGCGCCGCCGCGATGCGGTCCGCGTGAACGTAGTCCTTGCTCGGATGCAACAGCACGAAACGCCGCTGACCCGCCGGCAAGGTCTGGACATACGCGGCAAGATCGTCGGCCAGTCGCTCGGGCGCGTCGAGTTGCTTGCAGTCGTAACGGGCATGATTTTTTTGAAACAGCCAGCCATCGGCACCGAACGTCACCGTACGGGCCGTCGCGGGATTGAGGACCTCGTCGAGACTCCGCAGGATGGGATGCGCCAGCGGCGTCGTAACGCCGATTGCAAGCAGGATCCCCGCAATCACCAGCACAACTATGGCGATGTTAGACCGGTCGGGCCTTTGCATCACCAGCAATCCAGATCGTCAGATATCGATGTCATGAGACATCAGCTACCAGTTCGCCGCCACTCGTTTCAAGCCGAGCCATCGCCCGGCCTGCGACCGACGGCGACAATCGAAACATCGTCGATACGGCCGACGCGCGCGGTGACGCCGAACGCCGCCGCAATGTTCTCCGCTGTTACGACCTCGTCCACCGGGCCCGCGGCGCGAATAGCACCACCGTCCATGAGGACCGCGCGATCACACGCGTTGAGCGCCAGCGACAGATCGTGCACGGCGACGACGATGGCGCGGCCGCCAGCAGCCAAACGCCGCAAGTGGTTGAAGAGTTCTATCACATGCGCCACGTCGAGGCCGGCGGTCGGTTCATCCGCGATCAGGATCGGCGCCTCTTGCGCCAGCGCCCGGGCAACCAGCACGCGCGCCAGTTCGCCGCCCGAAAGCTGATCGGCACGGCGGTCGGCGAGATCGCCGAGGTCCATGGCCATGAGCGCGGCCTCGACCGCGGCCTCGTCGCCGGCCGATGATCGCTGGAAAGAACCGGCGTGCGGCAGGCGACCGAGCGCGACGACACGACGTACCGACAGCGGCCATCCGACCGTGCGCTGTTGTGGCAGGAACGCCACCGACCGGGCGAGACGCCACTTCTCCATCGCGGCGAGTTCTGCGCCGTCGAGCGTGACGCGGCCAGCAGAGGGCCGTATCAATCCAGCCATCGCGCGAAGCAGGGTCGATTTGCCGGCGCCGTTCGGCCCGATGACGGCGACGATCTCACCCGCCACGATGTCGAGGCAAGCCCCCCGCACGATCTCGCGCTGGCCGAGGCGGACGGTGATGGTGTCGGCGGAGAGCTTCATCGGCTCATCTCGCGACGGGTGGCGACAACGAGCCAGAAAAAGAAGGGCGCGCCGACCAGTGCCGTGACGACGCCGAGCTTAATGTCGCCCGACGGCGAGATGATACGCACCGCGATGTCGGCAGCGAGCACCAGACATGCGCCGCCGAACAGGCTGGCCGGCAGCAGACGGCGCGGCTCGTATCCCACCAGGGGCCGCAGCAGATGCGGCACGACCAGCCCGACGAAGCCGATCGCGCCGGCGACCGCCGTCGCCGCGCCGACGCCGATGGCGACCCCGGCGACGATGCGGCGCCGCAGCCGCGCGATGTCGACACCGAGGTTTTCAGCCGCGTCCTCGCCCAGCGTCAGCGCGTCGAGTTGACGGCCCGTGGTGACGAGCAGCGCCAGCGCCAGCGCCATCAACGGCGCCGCGATCCAGACGTGCAGCAGACTGCGGTCCGACAGCGAGCCCATCATCCAGTAAAGGATCTCGACGGAGGCGAACGGGTTCGGCGCCAGGTTCAACGCCAGCGACGTCAAGGCCGCGGCGAGGCTCGAAATCGCGACGCCCGCGAGGATCAGCGACAAGGGATCGCCGCGCTCACCAGCCAGCAGCACGACAGCGAATGTCGCGGCGGCAGCCCCCAGCAGCCCGCCGATCGGCAGCGCCAGAGCGAACGCGGCGGCGGCGCCGGAATGGATCGCTACAACTGCGCCGAGCGATGCCCCGCCGGAGACGCCGAGCAGCCCCGGCTCGGCGAGCGGATTGCGCAGAAACCCTTGCAGCACCGCTCCGGAAAGCCCGAGCGTGGCGCCGATGAGAAACCCCAACACCGCGCGAGGCAACCTGATCTCGACGAGCACCAGACGCGCGGCGGCGGCATTCTCCGGCAGCCCGAAACCATCCGGCCCGATGGCCAGGGACAGCGCGAGCAGCAGCGCCGACAGGGCTGCCAAGTACAGCGTCACCCGCGTGAACAGCGCCGTGCCGGTGACGCGCTTCACCCGGCGAGCCGTCATCGCGCACGCGGCCCGACCGCAGCCGCGCCGTCGGCGCCGGGCATTTCGGCGACGCTCTCGCCAGCGCGGCCGCGTGCAGCGGCGAGACGCTCGATCCCCTCGGCGACAGATGGCGAACCGCACAGCCAGATCGGCATCGGTATTTCGGCATGCGGCCGCCGCCGCAGCACGTCGCGCAACGCCGGATGGCGCAGATTGTCGGCGGTGACCGATCGGAACGCATCCGGCGCGTTGGCGAGCACGATCAGATTGGGTGGATGGGTGACGAATGTTTCCAGTGGCAGCCGCCCGGCCGGACCGAGCTTCATCTCTGCCGCCATGTTGCGATACCCGGCCGTGCTCAGCATGGTGTCGATGATGCCGCCCGGGCCTGCCGTAAGGCTGTTGACCTGGTAGGCGAGCGCCGTCGGCCGCATCGCGGTGGCCGGCTGCAGCGCAGCAAGCCGCCCGTCGAACGCGGCGATTGCGCTTTCCCCCCGTTCCACCTCGCCGACCGCCGCCGCAACCTGGCGCACGGCCCGGCGGATGGCGTCGAGATCGCTCGCCAGCGGCACCGTCACCACGTGCACACCGACGCGCTTCAGCAGCGCCACCACCTGCGGCGTCGAGTATTCGGTGGTCAGCACCAGATCGGGAGCGAGCGCGAGCACCTGCTCTGCCGAGCCGGGCACCGTTTTGATGCCGCCGACGCGCGGGGCGATGGCGGAGAGCGTCACGTCACCCGCCAGATGGCTGAGCGCCGCGATGCGGTCGCGCGGCACGAGATCGACGAGCAGTTGGTCGGTGCGCAGGTTGATCGAGACGATGCGCTGCGGCTTGGCCGCCGCAGGGGAGGCGGCGCTGCCCGCCTGCGACGGCGCTACGAGAAGAGCGGCAGCGGAAAAAGCCGTCACCGCCCTCCGTCGCCATCTCGCGCGCCGGCACGTCACGTCCGCCAGCCCTCCGCTCGCATCATTTCCACGTCACACCACGCTGCAACGGTTGCTCCAGCTTGATGCGCAAACCGGCATAGGCCGCCACACCCGCCGTGTCGTAACCGAAGATCTCCTGGTAATCGGCATCGAGCAGATTCTCGACCCGGCCGAACATCTCGAGCCCGGGCGCCACCTCGTAGGATGCCGCGAGGCGCACCAGCCAATAGTCGTCGAGCGTGACGCGGTTCAGGGTGAAGAACGGCAGGGCGAAGGCGAAGTCCTCCGTCTTTCCGTTGTAGATCGCCGCCAGATTGACCCGCGCCCGACCGTCGAGGAAGGCCCAATCGACATCGACGCGACCCTGGTGCTCGGGACGACGGATCTCCGTGATCCCCGCCGGATCGGAGGCGTCGAGCCACGTATAGCTGCCGCCGACGACGATGCCGTCGACGATCTGATAGCGCGCCGCCACTTCGATGCCCTGCCGCTCGCTTTTGCCGGCGAGGTTGCGCGACGTGATGAGCGGGAAGCCCGAGAAATCGTCGACGATTTCGTTTTCGAGATCGGTCTTGAAGTAGGTCACGTCGACGACGGCGCGGCCGCCGAAGAACGTCGTCTCGACGCCGGCATACCAGCCGCGCGATT
>JBKBNR010000183.1:0-6388 GCA_046295315.1 Hyphomicrobiaceae bacterium | reverse complement strand
GCCTGCCGCGACAATCCCTATTCCACCGCAACGCGGTCGCTGTCGCGCGGGCTCGCCCCGGTGAAAGCGCCCGCCGGCACGCTGATCGCATTCGCGACGGGTCCGGGCCAAGTGGCGCTCGACGGCCGCGGCCCGAACAGCCCCTACTCCGGCGCGCTGTCGCAATCCATCCTCGAGTTCGGCGTGCCGCTGGAGGAGACGTTCCGGCGGACCCGGCGTCTGGTGCTCGAGGCAACGGGTAGAAAACAGGTGCCGTGGGAGCACTCGTCGCTGACCGGCGAGTTCTTTTTCCGCCCCAAGATCGCCGAGCCGGAGGCGCGGGTTGCGGCCACGTCGGATGTCGAGAAGAGCCATCTCGCCGAGTTGGCCGAGTGGTCGCGCATCAAGGATACCGGTGACGTGGCAACGCTGCGCCAGCATATGCAGCGCTTTCCCGACGGCATGTTCCGAGAACTCGCGGCACTGAAGATCGAGCGCCTCAGCGTTCCGCAGTCGCCGTGGTCGATGACGGTGACCGGCTCGGTGACGACGGTGGCGACGCGCAACGAGCAGATCGACACCTACGAGCAGGGCCTGAAAATCGAAAGCGCCGCGCCCGATGCGGCCGGATATGCCGAGGCGGCCGCCCTCTATCGAAAGGCCGCAGAGCGTGGGTTGGCGCAGGCCACCTACCGGCTGGCGCGGCTCTACGACAAGGGGCTGGGCGTCGGCCAGGATCGCAAAGAGGCGGCGCGGCTTTACGCGGAGGCGGCCGAGAAAGGCTTTGCGCCGGCGATGTCGGCGCTGGCGACGATGCGCGAGTTCGGCGAGGCGGGCCCGCGCGACATGCCCGAGGCGCTGCGGCTTTACCGCCAAGCGGCCGAGGCGGGCGATGCGACAGCGATGACCTCGCTCGGCTACCTCCACGACACCGGAAAGGGCGTCGTGCGCGACGCCGCGGCGGCGCGGCGCTGGTACTCCGCCGCCGTGGCGCTGGGCGACACGCGCGCCATGTTCAATCTGGCGCTGATGACCATGCGCGGCGGCGGTGGCACTCTGGTCGAGGCTGTTCGCCTGCTCGAAAACGCCGCCGAGCGCGGACATGCCGGTGCACGGCGGGAGTTGGCGTTTCTTTATGACGAAGGCCGCGGCGTGGCACGCAACCCGGAGCGCGCGGCGACGCACTTGCTGGCAGCACTGGAAGCGGGCGACGAGGGTGCCGCGCGCGATGCCCTGCAGCGGACCAACGCCTGGAGCTACGCGACGCGCCGTGCCATCCAGCGGCAACTGACGTCGCGCGGGCTCTATCGCGGCGAAGCTCACGGTGTGTTCAACCACTCCACCAAGACGGCGCTGCGCCGCGTGGCCTCGGGCTCGTGAGGCCAGATGCACCGAAACGCCGGGTGTGCCGGTGAACGTCGCTTCCGTTCCCGAACTCCTGTGGCCGTACGATCATTGGCGAATGCCGATCGCTCGACTATGTTTCGCGCGCCGCTCCGGACGGCGATTCCGCGGCACGATCCGTCGCGGCGTCCGGTGGCGGTGAAGGGTGCGTTGTCGTGCGGGGCGAAGTGGTGCTGCGGCGTTCGTACATCGGGTTCCCTCTCGCCGCAGCCGTTGCCGTCGTCGTGATCGTGTCGGGCGCTGCGACGAGCCTCGCCCGCGACGGGCGGGAGAACACCGCCGTGGCGGCCCCCCCGGCAACGTCGGCAAGCCCCGGGCCTCAGTCGGGCGTCGATGCGCCATCACCGCTGGCGCGGGCCATGGCGGCTGGTGCCGTCCTCGAACGGCACTGCGCGCGCTGCCATGATGCGGCGGAGGTCGCTCCAGGTTCGCAGCCGTCGGGGCTGCTCGGCAACATCCTGTCACTCGACGACCTGGCACAGAACCCACACCTCGTCCGTCCTGGTGAACCCGATGCATCGCTGCTCTATCAGGTGATGGTCGGGCAGCAGATGCCACCGCAACTTCGCGCGCCCTCCTCTGCCGTGGTGGCGCCCGCTACCTCCGTGCCGGCCACTGCGCCGCCCGTGACGTTGTCCGGGCCCGACGTCGCCGATCTGGCCGCCATCCGTCACTGGATCGCGGGCCTGCCGTCGCGGACGGCCGCCTGCGCCGCCGCGCCGCCCGTCACGGCGGCCGACGTTCAAGCTGCGGCAAAGCTGGCGGTCGCGGCGCTGCCGGCGGACATCGCCGCCGACATGGCCTTCGTCTCGCTCGCCGGTCTGCGCAACCGCTGCGCGAGCGATCCTGAGATCGATGCGGTGCGGCTGGCGCTGTCGGGCGTGCTCGAACGGTTGGCGGTGAACTCGGAGCCGGTCGCCGTGGTTCCGGTGGCTGGCCACCCGCTGCTGCTCGCCTTCCGCCTGTCGCACCTCGGCTGGTCGGCCGAGATTTGGGGCCGGATCGCCTCGCGCCTCCCCGCGAGCGCGCGTCGCGGCCGCTCACCAGGTGATGAGCAAGCGCCGCTGCCGCCCGTCGCATGGCTGGCGGCGGTGCTGCGCGATGCCGCGACGGCCGGCCGTTCGCTCGGCGTGCCGCCTCGATCCGAAAAGCCTGCGAGCGTTGCAACGATCAGCAATGCCGATGAACAGGCAAAACTCGCGTCGTCGCCATCGCAGCCGACGAGCCGGCAGACACCGCCGGCCATCGACGGCCTCGATCCTGCCGAAGGCCTGGCGCGGCGCTGGACCCGCGATCTCGATATCGTCGATGCGGCCGCCGATCTCGGCACGACGGTCGAGGATCTCGTGCGGCTCCTCGACGGTCTGGCGAGCGACCCGGAGGGCATAGCGGCGAGGCTTCGCTTCGGCGTCGTGACCAGGGCGGAGTTCGAGACCCTCGCCGTGATGCTCGCCGGTGCCGACAGCGGAACCAACGGCAGCGCCGGGGACGCTGCCGCGGCCAGCCCGTCGCCGCAAGCTCTGCGCGTCGATCTGTGGCCGGTCGAGGCGCGCTACCGTGTCGGCGATGGCATCGCACTCAAGGTCCGCGCCTCGGCTGCGTGTCATGTCACGCTGATCAATATCGATACCTCCGGCGAGGCGACGGTGCTCTTTCCCAACGAGTTCGATCGCGACAATCTGCTGTCGGCGGGTAGCATCAGAACGATACCGGATTCGGAGGCGACGTATCGCTTCCGCTTCGATCATGCCGGAACCGAAAGGTTCGTCGCCATCTGCGAAGTCGGCGAGCCGGTGCCGGCGGGCATCCGCCCGGAGTTCACCAAGCAGAACTTCACGCCGCTCGGCCGCTGGGACGCGTTCGTCGCTGCGGCGCATCGAGCGGCTGGCGAGGCGCGCGTGCCGCTCGACTACGGTGACGATCCCGATCGCCAGTTTCGGCGCGGACGTCGCGGTGTCGTGGCGGGTGCTCCGAGGGCGGCACCCGACGGCGCACCCCTGCAGGGGCGATCCGCGATCCGTGTCGAAATAGCGCGGTAACCGCAGTGATCCGCAGCCCGAAAGGCGAACTCTCGACCATCACCGATTATGACAGTCCGAGCCACTTTACAGGGGGGGCGGATTGCCCCATATCAGCGTTCTCGTTCGTCACGGCGGTCTCTGCTGGTCCCGGTGCAGGAAGCCCGAACCTCGCTCTCGCGGCTCGCGGTGATTTCCCTGCCACTCCAGACAGCGCCTTCTGGTCCAACCCGACTGGTGGGGGTCCCATGCAATGGAAAAGTTCTCGTCCGCTTCTGCGCTGATCGCGAGCCGCCGCCCCGATAAGCCGGTGCTCGGTCTTCGCCCGCACGCGGCTGGCCGCGCAGCGCGCTTCTTCCTCGACAACTTCCCCGGTGACGTGGCCTACGCCTACAAGGCGAACAGCTCCGTGTTCCTGATCGGCGCGCTCTATGGCGCGGGCATCCGGCATTTCGACGTGGCATCGCTGCCCGAGATCGAGGATGCGGCGACCATTCCGGGTGTCGAGTTGCATTTCATGCATCCGGTGAAGTCGCGCAACGCCATCCGTCGCGCCTACGATCTCGGCATCCGGTCCTACTCACTCGACAGCGAGGATGAGTTGGCCAAGATCGTCGAGGAGACGGCGGGCAAGTCCGGCCCGGCACGCGATCTCAATCTTTATGTCCGCATCGCGGTTCCGGCGAAGAACAGCCGCATTCCGCTGGAGCGCAAATTCGGCATCCAGGGTGCTGCCGCCGCGCGCCTGCTGGTCAAGGCGCGGCAGGTTGCAGCCGAACTCGGCATCACCTTCCACGTCGGTTCGCAGACGCAATCGCCTGAGGCTTACGGAATGGCGCTTGCGGAGGTGCACAAGCTGATCGTCAAGGCCGGCGTCGTGATCGACCGCCTCGATGTCGGCGGCGGTTATCCGTCGGTTTACGCCGATAGCCGCCCGGCACCGTTGTCGACCTTCATCGACGCCATCAAGGCCGGCATCGACAAGCTGCCGGTGCGCGACAACATCCGCGTCATGTGCGAGCCGGGCCGCGCTCTGGTCGCCGAGGCCGAAAGTCTGGTCGTCCGTGTCGATGCCCGACGCGGCAACGACCTCTATATCAACGACGGCGCTTATGGCACGTTGTTCGATGCGGCGCATCTCGGCTTCGTGTTCCCGACGCGGCTGGTCAGCCGGCCAGTGGCGCAGGGTGAGCCGCTGGCGCCGTTCGAGTTGTGGGGTCCGACGTGCGACTCCATCGACCAGATGAAGGGGCCGTTCCTCCTGCCGGCTGACATCCGCGAAGGCGACTATATCGAGATCGGCAATATCGGCGCCTACGGCCGCGCCATTGCCGGCTCGTTCAACGGCTACGGCCGATACGACGAGGTGATCCTTCAGGACGAGCCGCTGCTGTCGATGTACCACGCGCCCGCCGAGGGCGTTCGCTCGGTCCAGGGCTGAGATCGAGAGGGCTTGCCGGGTTGCGTGGCGCTTGTGGCCACGCGGCCTCCTCCACCTCAGCCAAGCACGTTAGCGATGCGCGGCCGCATGGGGCATGCAACGCGGTGGCCGGGGCCGGCGTGATGGGCCGCCCCGGGTTGCGCGGGGGCGCGGCGTCGTCTCTCTTCGCTGTGGCTCGAAGCGGGCTGGCTCAGGCTGAACAAGAGCTGACGGCGCCGCCGAGCCAGAAGTCGATACCGCGACTGAGAAACTCCTCGTAGTTGGCGTAGTGCGTGCCGTCGCACGAGAAGTTCAGGCTGACGAGGCCGTTGCAGATGTTGAGCGAGCCCGATCGCAGATAGATGGTTTCGTCGGCGAACCGCAACTCGCGAAACATGCTGAAGATCGCGGTGATACGCTCGCGTGGAACGCGCGCACAATCGGGATAGGGGGCGTTGCGGTAGGCGAGGCAGGTGTCGGGATCGAGCAGGTCGGCACTGTCGAGCAGGCGATAGCAGTAAGGATCGCTCATCAGCCAGATCGAGGCGCGACTGCTGGAGAAATGCAGCTTGCCGTGGAAGACGCCGCGCTCGGTCATCAGCTCCGTCATCAACGGCATCACGACGTCGAGGTGATCGTCGACGATGCTTTGTGTGCGCGTCTGCGCGAACAGGCCGCCACGGATCGCCGGATCGCCCTTGATCTGCCGCCAAGCGCCCGCCTCCTGATAGAGTTCCTCTGTCGCTGGCAACTCGCGAAGATCGTAGTCGGCGCCGAGAAATCCGATCAGGCGCCCTTCCATATCGCGCACGACCTGCACGGCGGTCAGCATGGGGCGCTTGCGATTGCGACTGATGTAGGCCTCTGAAAGTTTGAAATCCGTCGAACCGACGATGCCTTCCATATAGGGCCGGCGCGATCGGTCGCGACCGAAATGGAAAGGATCGCGGCCTTCGCGCGTGATGTTGTCGACGAACTGGTAGCCGGTCGCGTCCAGAGCGAAGAGATGCTTGCAGCGTGCCATTGCCGGGAGCTCGGCCTCGAGCAACGCCTCGATGGCCGCGCGATCGCTGAACGCATCGCGGCACCGCGCGGCGAGCCCGCGCATGCTGGCCCCCAGCCGTGCCGTCAGCTCCTGCCGCTGTTGCTGGATCGCCTGTTTGAGTGTCGCCGATGCCATCGCGATCTCCACGTCCGGCCGGTTCGGCCGCTGTCGCAACGAGTGTAGCACGCTGCCCGCCGTAGTTCTCGTCGGCGATTGCCGAAATTCTTCAGGACGAGTTCGGGGGGGGGCAGTCGGCAATGGGCAATCCGGTTGTCGCCACGCGCGGCGGCGAGCGGTGGATGGCGCTGGGCTGAGGCTCGCGCAGAATGATCGACCCGAGTGCGATGCAAAACCCGAAGACCGCGATGCCAGCGGGGTGCCGCGCGGCAGGTGCGCGGACCCTGGCAGTGGCAAAGGCCGAGGAAGCCGCACGCAGCGATGAACAACCGGCCGCTCGCGACGTGTGTCCCTGTCGATCGCCACACGGCAGACCATCGTGCGCGACGCGGCTTCCATGGATTT
>JBKBNR010000182.1:0-6414 GCA_046295315.1 Hyphomicrobiaceae bacterium | reverse complement strand
GCATCGACGCCAACCTCAAGGCGCATCTCGACAACGCCGCCAAGAGTGCCGCCGCCTGAGCAGCCTCCCGCGCCGCCGGTTACGCGGCACGTCGAACATGAGAGCGGCCGGATCGAAAGATCCGGCCGCCTTCGTTTCAGATCCGTTGGAAGCGCAATGCGCCAGCTCAGCGCACCGGCGCACGCTGCGCCGTCTCCTGAAGTGCGAAGAACACATCGACACGCAGGCCCGTGACCAGATCGCCGCCATCGTCCAGCGCGATCAAAACTTCCAGCACGTCGACGTCGGTCGGGCGGCGCGGACCGCGCGTGGTGATGCTGGCCGAGCCGAGCGCCGAGGCGATCGCCGTCACCTTGCCCGTGAACTCCTTACCGGGAAACGCATCGGCGCGCACCACGACCTTCTGCCCGACGACGACCTTGTTGATGTCGCGCTCTTCGACTTCGGCGCGGACCTTGAGCCGTGACAGGTTGCCGAATGACACCAGCGGCAGCTCGGGGCTCGCGATCGCGACCTCGCCGACCTTGGCGTTGACGCGCAGCACCGAGCCGTCGGCGGGCGCGCGGATGTGTGTGCGCTCGAATGCCTGGTAGGCGAGCTTCAGATCGGCGCGTGCCTGCGTCAGCGCCGCTTCGAGCCGGTCGGGCAGCGGAAGGCCGTTGCGCGCCTCGGCATCCGCCAGCTTGGCGCGCGCATCCCGAACCTCCGCGGCGCGCTCGTTCACCTGCACGCGCAGATTGACCAGATCGGGCGCGGTCTCCTTGCCGGCGATGCGCGCGCGGTCGAAGCGCTGACGCGCCGCGAACAGGGCCCGCTCCGCCGTGTCGAGCGCATCTTCGGCCTTGCGACGGTCGGCGGCGAGGGCCGACACGTTGCCCTTCTCCTCGTCGCGCTCGCGCAGTCGCACATCGACCTCGGCGGTGGCGGCGGCGATTTTCGCCAGGTGATCGCCGTCATCGAGGCGAACCAGCAGGTCGCCCTTGACCACATAGTCGTTCATGCCGACCAGCACATCGACGATCTGCCCGCTCACCGGAGCAATGATACGAACTTCGCCGTCCATGGGTTCGATCCGGCCGGTTGCCGAGGCCGCCCATGTCGGGTCGGAGCGGGCGGCGGCGTCGGCACCGGCCGCCGCGACCTGCCCACCCTTGCTGTTGGTGTTGGCGAGCGCCGAGCGGCCGTTGGACTGCGGCTGCCACGTCAGGATCGCGCCGACGGCAGCTGCCGTGAGAAACGCGACGGCGATCGTCGATATGGTCCCATCGAGCTTAAGCATGTGCTTTCCGCCTTTTCTTGGTCAGATCCGTGATTTCGGGAGCGTCGAGCCCGTCTGGGCGGCGCTCCTCGCCAACGATAATTCCGTCTTCGATGCGGACCACACGGTCCGCGTAGGGCAGCGTGCGGGGATCATGGGTCACGACAAGAACGCTGCGCGCCTGCTCCTTGGCGATGCGCGCCAGCAGCGCCATCACCGCGTGTCCGTTTTCCGTGTCGAGTGCCGCCGTCGGCTCGTCGGCGAGCACCACCGAGGGCGAGGATGCGATGGCCCGGGCAACCGCGACGCGCTGCTGCTCACCGCCCGACATCGACCCTGGGTGGTAGCGCAGGCGGTGGCCGAGACCGACGTCACGCAGAACCTCCTCGGCGCGGGCCGCCGCCTTGAAGCCAGATTGCCCGCGGACATCGAGCGCCAGCCGGACGTTCTCGAGCGCCGTAAGCGTCGGGAACAGGTTGTACGACTGGAAGATGAAGCCGATGTGATCGCGCCGGATGCGCGCCAGTTCCTCCGCCCCGAGCCCGGCTGTCGAGTTGCCGACGACGCGCACGTCGCCACGGGTCGGTTTGAGAATGCAGCCGAGGATCGACAGCAGCGTCGTCTTGCCGCTGCCCGAGGGCCCCATCAGCAGCGTCAGCTCGGATGGCCTGAGCGCGACCGACACGCCTTTCAGCGCCGTCACCATGCCGGCGCCATGGCCCAGCTCCTTGACGATGTCGACGGCTTCGAGAACGGGTGCCACTGTCATTTGCTGAACACCATGGCTGGATCGATCTTCGTCACTTTCATGATCGCCGACAGCGCCGACACCGCGCACATGAACAGCGTCACGGCGAACAGCGCCACCGCGAGCCACGGCGTCATGACCAGAGGCAACGGCGTGCCTTTGCTCATGTAGACCGCAAACAGCGCGAGCACCATGCCGAGTGCATAGCCGATCACCGCGCTCAGCCCGGCCTGGCCCAGGATCACTTTGTGAATATAGCTCGACGACGAACCGAGCGCCCGGAGCGTCGCGAACTCAGTGATGTGATCCTTGGTGCTCGAATAAAGAGTTTGCGCGACGATGACCGTGCCGACCAGCAGGCCGAGCAGTGCGCCGCCGATCAGCGCCACGCCAGCACCGGTCTTGAACAGCCACGTCGACAGCGAGCGGTCGCGGAATTCCTGCTTGGTGAGAACCTCGGCCGACTCCAGCCGGCTTTTCAAATCGCTGCGCACGGCTTCGATATTGGCGCCCGGCTGCAGCTTGACCAGATAGAAGCTCGCCGCATCACCCGGCGCGCCGAGCAGATGGCGCGCCCGCTGGATCGGCATGTAGGCATAGGGCGCCTGCGTGAACGAACGGATGCCCTCGGTGAGCGCCTTGATGCGCACCCGGCCGGTCGCCGCCTGCGCCGTATCGCCCAAGCCCGTGACGTCGAGTTCATGCAGATAAGACCGATCGATCGCGATGCCGTCGGGGGATTTGACGTCGGCCCAAGAGCCCTCGACCATGTTCCACGGACCGAGGCCGCCATCCTCCGGGTCGCTGCCGACCAGTACGACGCGGGTGCTGCCGCCGTTCGGCCGGCGCCATTCCGCGAAGGCGATGACGAGGGGCACGACGTCTGCGACACCGGGTGTCGCGAGCGCCTGGTGGCGCTCCCGCGCGCCGAGCAGCACGCCGCCATCCTCGAAACTTTTGGCACCGAATGCGGTCACCCACAAATCGCCATTCGACTGGTCGATGTTGGCGGTGATCATCCGGCTCGACCCGAGGTAGAGGCCGAGCTGGATGGCGACGAGGACGATCGAAAACAGAATGCCGACCAGCGTCACCGCCAACCGCACGCGGTCGTGAAACAGATTTCGAAACGCGAGCGTCAGGATCATTTGATCAGCCTGTCACAACAAGATGAAAAGATTTCTCGAATTCCGGCAGATCGCGGCTGCGGGCGGCGACGGCGAGGTGTCAGCGCGGCGCCGGACTATCCGGCCTGATGCATGCGATAGTCGTTTGCCGGTCCCATCCATAGCAAAAACGAGGCATGAAAGGGGCACGATCTCTTCAACTATCGTTTCCGCCGCCGGGCCAATGGTCGCATTTGGCCTTAACGAGTTCCGATTTCGGGCCTTGCGCTCGCCGCAAAGGTGATCATCAATCCGGTTCATGTGACAGTCTGCGGATCGAGCGCGGCTTGCGCGAATGTCCTGTCGAGGATTGCCATATCGGTGTTCCACGACCTTTGATCCGCATAACCGGCCGCACAACGAGCAATCCACACCCATGACCAACGCAACCGCAAATCCCGTATTTTGCAACCGCCGCGGCCGCACCGCAGCCGCGGTTTCGGCCCTCGCCGCACTGCTCGCCTTCTCGTCTCAGTCTGCGGCGCAGACCGCGAAAGAGCTCGGGCGCTGGTACGACGACACCGGCCAGGGCGTGGTCGAGCTGTACAGCTGCGGCACCAAGATCTGCGGCCGCATCGTCTGGCTGCGTGACCCGATCGCCCAGGATGGCAAGCCGCTCTACGACGGCTACAATCCTGATCCCTCGAAGCGTTCGCGCGCCATCTGCGGACTGCAAATCCTCGGCAATCTGACACGGCAAGCCGACGGCACGCTGGACGAGGGCTGGGTCTACGACCCCAAGCAGGGCATTTCTGCCAGCGCCGCGATCACGCTCGAGGACAAGAACACGCTGACACTGACGGGCTACAAAGGCCTGCGCCTGCTCGGCAAGTCGTTCACCTGGACGAGGGCGCCGGCCGACCTGAAAACCTGCGAAGCGACGCCTGTGAAGGGCTCGGCCCTACGTTGATCTGCACGCTTCGCCGGAGTGTCTGGCGCGCTGGCCAACGCCGTGCCCGCCGCGCTCGCTGCCGCGTGCCCAGCGCACGCAGCGCGCACGTCACCTGAGCCGCCGGTACGCTCCACGTGCGATCCACGCACGATCCACACTTGAAGCGTCGTCCAGCAAGCGGCAACTACTCCGCCGCCACCGTCGACATGCGCGTCGACGAGGTGATCGGCGTCACCACCTTCTGCTGATCGGCCGCGCGCAGGCGCTCGGCAAACTCGACCGTGCGTTCGGCGACGAGGTTGCGCTGCCGGTCCAGCGTGATCATGTGATAGCAGTCGTCGAGGACGACCATCTCCACCATGCCCGAAAGGCAACGCTGCAGCTTGAACGCATTCGACAGATCGCTCTGATCGTCCTGGCGCGGGTGCATGACGAGCGCCGGCTTGCTGATCTGGCCCAATTCGCGCTTCACAACTTTCGCCATTCTCCGGAACTGGTAGACCAAGCCGCCGCCGCGGCCGAAGATGTCTTCGACCGGCCGGTTGTCGGCCGTGAAGCTGTCGAGCACGAATTTCCGGATGCGATCGTCCTTGATGCCGAATGGCGATGTCTGCCGGAAATGGAACAAGCGCGCCGAATAGCGATCCTGAACCAGACGGAAGAAGTTGAAATACCACGGAATAGCCCAGCCGTTCGGCCACAGCGTCGGGGCTAGCAGCATCAGACCGCGGATTTTCTCGGGCCGCTTCGCCGCCAAATGCAGCGCCATGACGGCGCCTGCAGAAAGTCCGCCGACAATGATCGAATCACAGGATTTCTCGAGTTCCTCGTAGGCCTTCTCGACGCCGGCGTACCAATCTTCCCACGTCGACATGCCGGATACGTCTGTTCCAGCGGTCATGCCGGGCACAAACGGGCAGACGACGGAGAAGCCGGCGCGGCCCAGGCTCTGCGCCAGAAACCTGAGCTCGACAGGTGTACCGCCCAGGCTATGCATAAGGAGAACGCCGGTGCGGCCACCCTCGATCCGGTAGGTGCCCTGCTGGTGTTCGAATTTATCTTTTCTGCTCATGCCGTTATCGGTACTCGCTCTTACGCCACTCAAATTAACGAGTAGCCCATGATGATCCCACTAGCCAAGCCCCATTTTCGGCGGGCTTCGGCCATGCGTTGCTCAGGCCGTCGTGCTGCGTCGTATTGCGCTGCCGCAGAGCGCCGGCTTCGGCGTCCGCAGGCGTCTCGTCAGGGCAAAGCCGAACGGGCTTTCGCTGTCTGACAACCGCGCGTTCGGCGGACGATGAACCGGCCTGGCCCCGCTTTGCGATATGTCAGTCTGACGCGGCCTCATCAGATTTCCGTAAGATGCCGGAAGATCTGACCATTCTTTCGATGTTGCGTTGCACAATAGCGGCTGCGGAGTCAACCCGCCACTCGGCTGCGGCGCGATTTCGGAGGCTTCGTTGCGGGGTGAGGCTGAAATGAGGCAATGCGAAACACTGCGGCAATCCGGCACTCGCCGCCCCCGCAGTTTTCCACCGACCTGTGCTGCACCGCAGTAGTGCGGATGCATGTTCACCCCCCCGGAGTTCGGCCCCACGCGGCGCATGCGCTGCATGATCCATTCGCCGCATCAGCTTTGAGAATACTCACGTTTCCTCATTCGATCGGCTGCTATACGCCGCTATGCTTAATGTCAGGCTACGGCACGCCCCGGTGCGGCGATGTCCCACGAGAAACACGCTTGCGCGGGAGGCAAACGGGGCCCGTTCAGAAGTTGCCGCCAGCGCCCTCGGCGCTGGCGAGTGCGACAGCAGGTCGCCGCGCAGCCACCGCCGCTGCACGGCGGCGGGCACCGCCTTCAGGGTTGGTGCGGGGGGGGGCAGGCGAGGTCCGTAAACCGGGCGGCGACGTTGCACCACGCCTCGGGGGATGATCCCGCGAGGGCGCCGGCGCGGCGGAATGATGCCCATGCTCGCCGACGGGCAGGCCGCGGGTCTTGCCAAAAGAGACCCGCTGACACAGGGTGAGGGCCCTTACAGAACAGCGCTTTTTCCGCTGTTCGTACCTGCCGGAGCCGTTTCCCCATATGTACGACCCGCCGCCGTTCTTCTCCCAGCCGGTGCTGATTGCGTTCGGCGTCTGCGTCGCGGCGGCCGCTGCGACGGTGCTGGGATCGATTTTCGTTCTGCGTGCCAACCGCGCCAACCCGCGGCTTCTTGCCTTTGGCCTCGCCTTCGCGGGCGGCGCCATGGTCTACGTCTCGCTGGTCGAAATCTTCCCGAAGAGCGTTTCCGGGTTCAGCGCCGAGTTTGGTGATCGCATCGGCTACACCTACGCCACGCTGGCCTTC
>JBKBNR010000181.1:0-6414 GCA_046295315.1 Hyphomicrobiaceae bacterium | reverse complement strand
TAGACCATCAGGGCTTCGAGTTTGGCCTGACCGGCGAAGAAGATCGCCGCCAGAACCATGGTGGCGACCACGGTCACCGCGTAGGTCTCGAACAGGTCGGCCGCCATGCCGGCGCAGTCGCCGACGTTGTCACCGACGTTGTCGGCGATGGTCGCCGGGTTGCGCGGGTCGTCTTCGGGGATGCCGGCTTCGACTTTGCCGACCAGATCGCCGCCGACGTCCGCACCCTTGGTGAAGATGCCGCCGCCGAGACGGGCGAAGATCGAGATCAGCGAGGCGCCGAAACCGAGCGCGACGAGCGCGTCGATGACCGCGCGGTCGGCCGGCTTGTAGCCGAGCGGACCGGTGAGCACGTAATAGTAGATGGCGACGCCGAGCAGCGCCAGGCCGGCCACCAGCAGGCCGGTGACGGCACCGGCCTTGAAGGCGATGTCGAGGCCTCTGGCCAGCGATACCGTCGCCGCCTGCGCCGTGCGCACGTTGGCGCGCACCGACACGTTCATGCCGATATAACCTGCGACGCCCGACAGCACCGCGCCGATGAGGAAGCCGACTGCGGTGAGCGGTCCGAGCAGCGCCCATGCGACAACCAGGATGACGACACCGACCATGCCGATGGTCGTGTACTGGCGATTGAGGTAGGCCTGAGCGCCCTCGCGGACGTAGCCCGCGATCTCCTGCATGCGGGCATTGCCGGCATCCGCGCTCATCACAGATCGAATGGTAATGGCCGCGTAGACGAGGGAGAGCAGCCCGCAGGCGATGATCCCCCAGAGAATTTCAGTCATTGGACGTCCCCTCTTGGGCGCTTCTGTAATTCGCAACTCGACCGGCCGCCGGACGGACCCGGCAATCGGCGCCTCGCCCCCCAAAGCGGCGAAGCTCGCGGGCCGGACCATGCCAAATGCGACGAAACGTTGCAACAACAGCACAACCCGCTTTTGGTGTTAACTCTTGGCCTTAGTTGACTGGTTTGAACGGGGTTGACGCTTTCCGGCCACACACGGTCCGGGTGCCGCCGTTACGCGGCGGTGGACGGCGGCGGCCGCTGGCCGAAGCCGATTGTCGCGGATACACACCGCCACTGCCGCGGCGCGGGCGACCTGATATGTTGCGCCCCGCCCCGGGCCGTAGGGCCTCCTCTACCGTCATGACTGTGAGACAGCCGCCGTGAACATGATCAAATCGACCCTCGCCGGGTCCGCAACAACGCCTGCCGTGCGCCGCCTTGCAGATGCGCTCGGCACCGATCCGGAAGCGACCCGCAAGGCCATGGGCGTGATGATCGACGCGCTCGCCGCGCGGATGGAACGCAACACGCTGTCGCGCGGCGGACTTGCCGGCGTCGTGCGCGCCATCGGCGATCCGCGGCGCAAGGCCTATCTCGGCAATCCAGGTTCAATCGGCAGCGACGCCCTGAAAGAGGACGGCAAGGGCGTGCTGGCGCACATTCTCGGCACCAAGGACGCAAGTCGGGCGGTTGCCGCTCGTGCCGCGCGTGCCTCCGGCATTCCCGCTGATATCGCCGAGCAGATGCTGCCGACCGTCGCGTCGATGATGATGGGCGAGGTGGCGCGGGCCGCTCAGGGTCCGTTCGACGACATTTTGAAGAATATTCCCGGCCTCGACGATGCCCTGCAGGAGATGACCGGTCGGCGCACCTCGGGCGCCAGCGGCGATTTCGGCGATGCCGGCCGCGCCCCGCCGATCGGTGGCGGCAGCAGCGGGCCGTCGAGCGTATCGCGGCTCCCAGAGCAGCGCCCGCTGCCGCTGCCGGGCGAGACACCTTCGGGGCGCAGCGGTGGCGGCTCGCGCTACGACGATCTGGGCGACGTACTGGAGAGGGGCGGTTTCAAGCTGCCGCGCAGCGGCGCCGACCTGCCGCACAATCTACCTGGAAACATCCCGAGCGGCGGTGGCGGGTCGCTGGACGGAATCATCCGCGCCGTGCTCGCCGCGCTGCTCGGCTTTCAGAGCCGCGGCGTACTCGGCTGGATCATCCGCGCCGTCGTGCTGCGCTACGGTTGGGGCTTCATCCAGCGCATTCTGGGGCAGATTTTGCGTCGCGCGTTGACCGGCGGGCGCTGACGCCGCCCGAGGGCGAGGCATGCAAGGGACCGGGGCGATCGTTCCACCCCGGTCCAGTGATTTATCGCTTCAACGGCAGGGACGAGCCTGGAGCTCGCAGCCCCACGACCCCGACGTCGACTTCGTGCAGGTGGCGGTCTTGCTGCCCGCCTTTGCAAAGTTCGCCCACTCGTTGCCGTATTCGAACGCCGTGAAACCGGACCACGACGCTACCGCTTCCTTCATCGCCGCCGCCTTCGACGGCTGACCGGCGCTGGAGCCGTGATGGAAGTGGTCGGTCATGCAAAGCCGGCCCTTCTCGCGCCGCATATCGTGCATCGCCGCCAGACCGGTTACGGCGGCGCCCGCCTTATGCGCAGCGGCGCCGTGAGCGGACGCGGCGAGGGTGCATGCGGCAAGGAGCACCGCAACCGACGATTTCAGGTTCATGACGTTGGGCCTTCCACGAATCGTTGAAGTGATTGTGCTCGGAAAATGCCAGACTCCCGTGGGGTTTTCGACGTGCCGACGTGATGCGGTTTCAGAAATAGTTGCTGCGCTGCGAACGTGTCACAGCTCGCAGTTCGACTCGGATCGGGTTGCCGAGGCATCGCGGCCGGTTGCCTCAGAACAGCGGTTCGGCGCCAACACGCTCGCCATCGACCAGCAAGGCCTTGATCGCCGCTTCGCCGCTGGCCGACACGGCGAGTTCGACCTTGACCTTGCCGGGTGCGATCTCGAGCTCGATGGGCTTGCCCGCGCCTTCCGGCACAAAGAAGCTCTCGATGCCATAGGTCATCAGAACCATCTGCTCGGTGTTGTCGCTCCCACGCGCGGACGTGCTCGTCTGCGGCGGCGCGTAGCGGACGTGCCCGGCCAGGACGACCTCGCTATCCGTGATGCGCTCCGGCATCGCCAACGTCACTCCGACGGGCTTCCACCCGCCGGCGCCCGCTGCCGCATCCTGGACGAGCCTGACCAGCACGCGCTGATCTGTTCGAGGGTGGCTCGGAAACATCGACAGCGGCAGTCGCGATATGTCGTAGGACAGAATGACGTAGTCGCCGCGGAACAGGCTGCGCGGATCGACCGGGCGCACGTCCATCGTCACCTGACGACCGTTTGCGAGCAGCGCCTCGCGGTCCCACACCATGCTGACCAGAACCAGCGCCTGCGCGGCGGCGACAGCCGCGATCAGCGCCGTGCGCCAGCGGCCGAGAAGGGCATGGCTCGCGGCGACGGACGCCAGAAGTGGCGACAGGTTCGTGTTCGCAGTTGTCATACCGAAGTCTCCACTCTCCGCTCCTCGGCGCGATGCAGGCGCCATGCGAGACCGGCAAGTCCGATGACCACGAAACCAGCCGTGAAGAAGAACACCGACGAGCCGAGCAGCGTGCCGACGGTTTTGAAGTAGACGCCCAGGATCTCAACGGAGAAGCCGCTGTATCCGAGCCAGACGAGATGGCGCTGGCCGGTGCGCAACCCGTAGACAACGAGGCCGAGCAGCAGCGCCAGCGAAAGGGCCGCAATCATCACCAGCGGACCGAGCGCGATGGTGTTGACGAACTGCATGGCGAAGAGACCGCCATAGGCGACGGCCGACGCATATCCGAGCAGCGGCGAGGCGATCGTCTCGGCCGGCGTGCCGAGCAGGCTCGCGCGCGGCGCTTTGTCGATGACGGCCAGCATGGCGAACGCAACGACGAGACCGAACACGGCCACCAGCCAATGTGCTTGGCCGCGCCCCTCGACGTAGCCGAACCAGATCAGCCAGCCGGACATGAGCGACGCGACGATGTGCAGGCCCGGGCGCCAGCGCTCGACGACGAACGCCGCCGACAACGCCGCGACGGGCAGAAGAAACGGCAGATGCGCCCGCTCGGCGAGGATCGATTCCCAACCCGACCACAAAGCGAACAACAACGCCGATGCGGCGAGCGCCGGGGTGGACCGCAGCAGAACGCCAGCGCCGAACGCGCCGAGCGCCCACACCAACACCGCCTCCGGCGGCCGTCCGTCGATGTGATACATCTGCGAGATGAGCATGATGCCGGCGCCGAAAATCGCGACGGCGAGCAGTATCGCGGCGTGCGCGAACGCGTCCATGCCGCGGCTGAACAGGACGGCGGCTGCCCCATAGCTGGCGAGCATGCCCACAAAGATGACGACCAGGCGAGCCAGCCGGCTCATGTCCTGCCAGTTGGCGGCGACGAAGCTCATCATGGCGAAGCCGAGCAGGATTGCACCGAGGATGCCGAGCGCGCCCGCCAGCCCCGGCCCGCGCCGCCGCGCGGCGATCTCGGCCGCAATCGCTGCAGCGCCTTCCGGTGTCACCCATCCCTGGTCACGCCAGCGCGCGACATCCTGGGAGAAATTGCTTCGGCTGATCCACATGACGCGACACCACCAGGGCTGCTGCGAAGGGCACAATGACAGACTGCTTCAAATTGAACGACGATCAGAATAAACAGAACGACGTTCAATGTCAATCTGACCGATAATCTCGGCGGATGCACGACCGCTTTGCGCCGCCATCATGGTCTGCGAGCCGTGAACCCTTGGAGTTCGCCTTCAGCGGGTCGCGGCAGGCAGGCTGGCGAGGTCGGCAATGTACCAGTTCTCGGTCTCGACGATGGCCGGGTTTTCACCGTTGCCGTAGATCCAGCTGTCGACCGCGTAGCGCTTGCCATCGGCCTTTTCGGCGATGACCGCGGTCCAATGCGTCCACCCAGCGACGCCGCGGGTGTAATCGTCCTTGGCGAACGGCGTGCCGACGGTGTGATGTTTCAGCAACCCGTTATGATCGAGAACCAGCAGATAAGCGGTCGTGTTGGTTGCCTCGTCGACGCAATCCTGTTGCGTCGGATCGCCTGACGCGGCGAAGTCCATGCCCGGCCGGTCCTTATCGGTGCCGATTGCTTTTCCGACTCGGGTTTCCATCCAGCCGATGGCATAGGCGATGGCGCGCCTCTCCTCCGCCGGACTATCGTTCGCGGCAGTCTTTTTCATCAGTGCTTTCAATTCAGCGATGTCGGCATCCGTGAAGCGGAACCGGGTCTGCTGCTTGCAGCCGTAGGCGGAGCACACATGAACCGTGTTGCCGGCCGGCTTGCGAACATGAAAATCCTCGAAATGCCCGAGCGTCGGCCCGTGCCGCTCGTGCGTACAGCCAGCCAGAGACGACACGGCAACAAATGCCAGCAACGTGGCGAAAGGCCGGGGCAGGATCATCGTAACCTATCAGGGCTGCTCGAATGAGGTTCGTGGCGCTGAGGCAAACGCAGACATGGGGAGCCCGGCCGGACCTCCCGCTTAGCACCTGAGTGATTCGCCACCAAACCCGCGCGTTGAGACGATCCCCGTAATCCAGTAGCCTGCCGGGCTTATCCAGATCAGGGCGACACATGAGCAACACGAACACATCCATTCCGCCGGTCCACGTTATCGGCGGCGGCCTTGCAGGTTCCGAGGCCGCTTGGCAGTTGGCGACCGCGGGCGTGCCCGTGGTGCTGCACGAAATGCGCCCCGTGCGCGGCACCGACGCCCACAAGACCGACGGTCTTGCCGAACTCGTTTGCTCAAACTCGTTCCGTTCCGACGAGTGGTCGACCAACGCCGTCGGCCTGCTGCACGAGGAAATGCGCCGGGCCGGTTCGCTCATCATGAGTGCTGGCGACAAGCACAAGTTGCCCGCTGGCGGCGCGCTCGCCGTCGACCGCGACGCATTTTCCGCCGAGGTGACGGCGCGGCTCGAAGCGCATCCTCTCGTCGCAGTCGAGCGCCGGGAAATCGCCGGTCTGCCACCCCCGGAGTGGGACAGCGTCATCGTCGCCACGGGACCGCTGACGTCGCCCGCTCTGTCCGCGGCGATACTGGAACTAACCGGCGAAACCTCGCTCGCGTTCTTCGACGCCATCGCGCCTATCGTTCATTACGACTCGATCGATCTCGACATCGCGTGGAAGCAATCGCGCTACGAGAAGGCGGGGCCGGGCGGCACCGGCGCCGACTATCTCAACTGTCCAATGACCAAGGACCAGTACGAGGCATTCGTCGACGCTCTGCTCGGTGGTGACAAGACCGAGTTCAAGGAGTGGGAAGCGAACACGCCCTACTTCGACGGTTGCCTGCCGGTCGAAGTGATGGCGGAGCGCGGCCGTGAGACGTTGCGCTTCGGGCCGCTGAAACCGGTCGGCCTCGCCGATCCGCGAAAGCCCGGAGAGCGCCCCTACGCGGTTGTGCAACTGCGCCAGGACAACGCGCTCGGCACGCTGTGGAACATGGTCGGCTTCCAGACCAAGCTGAAGTATGCCGAGCAGGTGCGCGTGTTCCGCATGATTCCGGGAT
>JBKBNR010000180.1:0-6442 GCA_046295315.1 Hyphomicrobiaceae bacterium | reverse complement strand
CGGCTGTTCCTGCTGATCAAGCTGAAGCCGTTCGAGGTGCACGTGCTCGAGGTGATGGAAAAGCAGCGCCTGTCGCATCAGGAGTCGAAGAAGATCGTCACCAAGCTGCGCCAGCCGCTGCCGCAGGAAGTGCGCGAGACCGACATCTACATGAAGCTGTTCAAGAACATCCCGAGGAACGACCTCGAGATGATCTTCCCCAATACGCGCGTCAAGTTCCGCATGATGGACAAGGTCAAGCTCGGCCTGACGTCGGCTGGCGGACTCGGCATGGGCGTCGCCGGCGCGGCGGGCAAGATCGCCCTCGCGGTGTCCAATCCCGTTGGCGCGGCGACCGCGGTCGCTGGCCTCGGCGCCGTGGTCGGCCGCCAGGTCATCGGCTTCATGAACCAGAAGCAGCGCTACATGGTCGTGATGGCGCAGAACCTCTACTTTCACTCCATGGCCGATAATCGCGGCGTCATGATCAAGATCGCCGATCGCGCCGCCGAGGAGGACGTCAAGGAAGAAATGCTGCTCTACGCCGTACTGGCAAAGGAGCGCGCGCGCAAATCCGACCTGCCGGCGATCGACCGCGCCATCGAGCAGTATCTGAGCGCCGTGTTCGACGTCTGTGTCGATTTCGACCTCACCGATGCGCTCGGCCGTCTGGTGCGCGACGGCTTGGTGAAAATCGAGGCCGACGGCACCTTGACGACGCTGCCGCCGCGCGAAGCAGCGCTGCACATCGATCATCTCTGGGACAAGTTCCTCGACGAATTGCCCGATCCAGCGCGCGGCGAGGGCAAGGAGATCAACGGCGACGGAATGGTGGCGCCGTCCATGACGGTCGGCGGATATTGATCGAGTGCGCCTTGGCATGTCGCGCCGCGCGTTGACGTTTCGCTGGAATGGACGTATCGCGCTGCCCTCCCGCCCCTGTTGCAACCGCCGCCAACCCGAAAGCCGCCGATGTCCGCTCGCAAGCTCACCCTCCGCCACGCGAGCCGCGATAGCGCGCGCTCCATCGCCGGGGCCCTGCAGGACCTGATCGAACCCCCGCCCGACGCGCTGACCTTGTTCGAGGACAAGACCGAAAGCGCCGAAGGCTGGCGCATCGAAGCGTATTACGAAACGCCGCCCGATCCGGCGCAACTGGCCCGCGATCTCGCCGGCATCCTGTCGATCCCCGAACCGTCGATCGCGATCGAGGATGTGCCGGCGCTCAACTGGGTGGCGCTGTCGCAAGCCGCCCTTCCGCCCGTCCGCGCCGGACGCTTCACCATCCATGGCAGCCACGACAGAGCGCGTGTGCCGCAGGGGCCCGGCGCCATCCTGGTCGATGCCGGCGAAGCCTTCGGCACCGCGCATCACGCCACGACCTTCGGCTGCCTGCTGGCCATCGACCGGCTGACCCGGCGACGCGTATTCCGCTCTGTGATGGACTTGGGCTGCGGCTCCGGCGTGCTTGCCATCGCGGGGCGTCGTGCGCTGCCCCGCGCGCGCGTGATCGCCGCCGACATTGATGCGCCGTCGGTGGACGTCGCGCGCGAGAATGCGCGGCTGAACCGCGTCGGCGCAACCGTGCCGGTGCTGGTCGCCGCCGGGCTCGATCATCCCCGCCTCAGAACCGAGCGGTTCGACCTGCTGATCGCCAACATCCTCGCCGATCCGCTGATCGCGCTCTCGCGCGACATCTCGCGCGCCGTCGGTCGTGGAGGCCACGTCATACTATCGGGCTTGCTGATCCATCAGGCGCCGGCCGTCATCGCCGCCTATCGCGCCGCCGGATTTGCACTGCGAGCCCACATGCGCGTGCACGAGTGGTCGACGTTGGTCCTGGTCAGGCGATGACCGGGATTGTGGTCAGGCGATGAACGGGCGGGTCGACGCCGACCGCGCCACAAACCAACGCACCCCGCCCGGCGGACCGGACGGGGTGCTTGCGACTCGCAGCCACTCACCGTGGCTTAAGCGTCAATTTAGTACCAGCTTACGACCGGCGTATGACGATCGCGCTTGATGGCGGTGATCTCACTCGCGGTGAAGCCGAGCGCCGAGAGATCGGAGACAGAGGCCCGGGCGAGGAATGGCCGCACGATACGGTCGGCCCTCGTCTGCTGATTGACCTGCAGGGCTTCGATCATCCTCGAGAAGAAGCTCTTGCTCGACAGGACGGTTTTGGCGCCGTCGCCGGAGCCGTGCACCGACGTCGATTCGAAGGTGGTCGTCTTGCTCATCATCATTCAACCCCGAGAGGGGCTCTCCATCTGGAGCGCTTCGACCGCGGGGTTTTCCCCGTCGGCGCGAAGCAACTGAGCGGAAGGTAAGTGCGGCACCGCAGCGCCACCAGACGTCATGCTGCATCGCAGCATTGCATCCCGCTCATGGCATGCCACAAAACCGACACAGCCCGGCGCACGCGGTGAGAACCCCTTGCTCGCATGGCGGATGCAACCGAACAGCCTTATGTTGACCGTGCTCCTGCCGACGCCCGCCACTTCAAAAAACCGGACACCGACACCTGCGAT
The DNA here is from genome assembly GCA_046295315.1 of Hyphomicrobiaceae bacterium. GTDB lineage: Bacteria > Pseudomonadota > Alphaproteobacteria > Rhizobiales > Hyphomicrobiaceae > JAEUMD01. Next base: position 3,932 of record JBKBNR010000180.1, on the reverse strand, counting down.
GTTCCAGACCTTCGACCTCGTCAACGACCCCTCGCGCACCGCCGCTCGCGTCGCCGCACTGCGGCAGTCGCTGCCAACGCGCGGCCTCGACGCCTATCTCGTGCCACGCGCCGACGAGCACCAGGGCGAATATGTGCCGCCGTCGTCCGAACGCCTCGCATGGCTGACGGGCTTCACCGGCAGCGCCGGGTACGCGGTCATCGGCGCGAAGCGTGCCGCGCTGTTCGTCGACGGCCGCTACACGGTGCAGGCGCATTCGCAGGTCGATACCGGGCTCTTCGACATCGTGCAGATCCCCGGCAAGGGGCTCAAGGACTGGGCGTTCGATGCTCTGGCGAAAGGCGCGACGGTCGGCTTCGATCCGTGGCTGGCGACAATTCAGCAGGTCAACCAGATCCGCGCCGACCTCGGCCCCCGTGAGATGACCTTCAAGGCCGTATCGGGCAATCTCGTCGACCGCGTATGGGGCAGGGATCGCCCCGCACCGCCGCTCGGCCCCGTGCGCCTGCACGACATCGCCCATGCGGGCGTCACCGCCGACGATAAGATCGCGCAACTGCAGAAGCGCCTTGCCGACGACGGCCACGACGCCTTCGTGATGACGCAGCCGGATTCGATCTGCTGGTTGCTCAACATCCGCGGCAGCGACGTGGCCCACAACCCGGTCGTGCTGGCGTTCCTCATCCTGCATGCGCGCGCAAAGCCGGAGTTGTTCGTCGCGCCGGAAAAGCTCGATGCAGAAACGCGACGGGCGCTGAAAACGGTGGCGACGATGCGCACACCTGACGAGTTGGCGAGCCGCCTCGACGAGCTGAAGGCCAAGGATCGCAAAGTGCGCCTGGCCCCCGGCAACACCGCCTGGTGGATCGGCCAGCGCCTCGGCGGGCCGAAGCGATACGTCTGCGGCGCCGATCCGGCCATCCTGCCGAAGGCGATCAAGAATGCCACAGAGATCGACGGCGCACGCCGCGCGCAGGAACGCGATGGTGTCGCCGTGACGCGGTTCCTCGCCTGGCTCGACCGCGAGACGGCGAAGAGCCCACCTGACGAGATCACGGCGGTGGAAAAGCTGGAGAGCTTGCGCGCCGAAACCGGCCTGCTGCGCGAGATCAGCTTCGACACCATTTCCGGCAGCGGTCCGCACGGTGCCATCGTGCACTATCGCGTGTCGCGCGCGACCAACCGCACGTTGCGCACGGGCGAACTGTTCCTGATCGATTCCGGCGCGCAGTACGACGATGGCACCACCGACATCACACGCACCGTGACGATCGGCAAACCGTCGGAGGAAATGCGCGACCGCTTCACGCGCGTACTGAAGGGACACATCGCGATTGCAGCGGCGCGCTTTCCCAAAGGCACCCGCGGCGTCGATCTCGACAGCCACGCCCGCATGAGCCTGTGGCAGGGCGGCTTCGATTACGACCACGGCACCGGCCACGGCGTCGGCAGCCACCTCTCGGTACACGAGGGGCCGCAGTCGATCAGCCGCCTCGGCATGGTGGCGCTCGAGGCCGGCATGATCGTTTCCAACGAGCCCGGCTACTACAAGGAAGGCGCCTACGGCATCCGCATCGAGAACCTCGTGCTGGTGCGACCCGCCGAAGTGCCGGAGGGCGGCGAGCGCGCGGTGATGAGTTTCGAAACGCTGACGCTGGCGCCGATCGACCGCCGGCTGATCGTCAAGGCGATGCTGACAGCGGCCGAGCGGCAATGGCTCGATGCCTATCATGCTCGTGTTGCGGCGACCCTTTTGCCGCATCTCGATGGCGACGACGCGCGCTGGCTGGAGGTGGCATGCAAGCCGCTGTGACGATGTCGGCGCCGACGCGGCGGCGTCACTCGCCGTAACCGCGAACGAGCCTTGCGGCGGCCTGATTCGCGTGTGTTAACTCCTGCAAAATTGGAGGTTCGCCCGGCATGTCGTCCGCGATCAAGGTTGCATCAGCTATCGCCTTCTCATTGCTGTTCGTTGGCGCTGGCGAGGCGTTCGCAAAATCCGCTAAGGACGATCCCGACACCATCGTAATGACCTTCGTCGGCGATGTCGGCCTCGGCGCAAATCGCGCTCCCGTCAACGCCAAGGGCGTTCAGCGCTACGGCTTTCAAACTTGGCGCGAGACGACGGACCGAATCGCCTCCGAAATAAATGGCGACCTCAACTTCATGAACGTCGAGACGGTCGTCACCGATCGCAACGACTTGGCCGTGGACACCAAGGGGCAATCGGGACCGTTCAATTTCCGCACGCATCCCGAGGGCATCGCGCACCTGCTCATCACTGGCTTCAACCTGTTCTCGCTCGCCAACAATCACTCCATGGACTACGGCCCCGAGGGTCTGGAGCAGACGCTCGACCATGTCGGTGCGCTGAAGGCCACGGGCCTCAAAGCCGCAACGGGGCTCGGCCGCGACCGCGAGGAGGCAAGCCGGCCCGACGTCGTCGAGGTGAAAGGCGCACGCATCGGCTTCGCGTCGATCGGCATCGTGACCAACAACCTCGAACGTCACCGCGCCGGTGACAGCAAGCCGGGCCAGATCGCCTATCGCTTCGATGACGACTATGCGCTGGTGCGCAAGCGGCTGAAGGAAACGCCGTCCGATTTCCGCATCCTCTCGATCCACTACGGCACCGAGGGCCATGTCCGCACCGATGCGCGCCAGATCAAGGAATGGCGCGGACAGGCGGCGCGCGACGACAAGTTCGACATCATCGTCGGCCATCACGCGCATGTGGTGCGCGGCGTCGAGATGGCGGGCCAATCACTCATCATGTACGGGCTCGGCAACTTTCTGCATCACGGCACGTCGAACATCACCGGCAACGGCGTGTGCCGCGATTATGGCCTGATGACGCGCGTGCATCTGGTGCGCGGAACCGCTCGGCCGTGGGTCATCGGCGCAGTGGAAGCCATTCCCGTAACCGATACGCACTTGCGTCCGCGTCGCCTCGAAGGCGCTGCGGGCATCAAGCGCGTGCATGCCCTGAACTATCTCGCCGGCACGCTCGACGCGGCCGACGGCGCGCGCGGATTGCGCTTCGCGCCGCAACCCAACGGCACAGGGCTCCATTGCACGGTCGATGGTTTGAAGGCGAAGGGCGCTGTCGGCAAGCTCTGTTCGAGCTATGTGACCCCGCCGCCGGTTCCGGCCGATCTCGCGGGTGAGATCGCGGGCTCCTGCGCACGGTGAACGCAACAGCGTCTGGTCGATCAGCCGTCGCGACGTGACCGGCCCATCAGCAAACCGGCGAGGAGCCCGACTAGCGCGCCCGCCGGGCCGGTGACGAAGGCCGCCGTCATCGCCATCTCCAGACTTTTGTCATGCGTGTTGGCCGACAAGACCTGGACCAGCGCCGCGCCCAATCCGGCGCCCGCGGCATAGCCGAGGATCGCCCCCATCACGCCGCTCACGATTGCAAGCCGCATCTGCCCCTTGCCCTCTTACCGCCTCGACCTGGCCGTCACGGAGATGTCTGCTCGATACCGATAGCGGCCGTGGCACCGCGTTCGTCCATCGTATCGAGATCCGTGTCCTTGGTCTCGCGGTTGAGAACGAGCGAGATCAGCGTCAGGCTGCCGAGGAACGACAGATACAAGCCCACCGATCCGACGCCGTGATTGAGCACCAGCCACGTCGCCGCGAACGGCGTCAGTGCCGCGCCGATGATGGACGCCATGTTGTAGGCGATGCCCGAGCCTGTGTAGCGCGTGTTGGTCGGGAACATCTCCGGCAGCAGCGCCGACATCGGCCCGAAGGTCAGCCCCATCAGCACCATCCCGACGCTCAAGAACGCCAGCATGCGGGCGTGATTGGCGTTTGCACCAGAACCCATCACCTCGGGCGACAGGAACGTGCCGAATCCAGCGCCGAACGCGATGATCGCCAACGTCACGACGATCAGCAATCGACGCCGCCCGACGACATCGGCG
>JBKBNR010000179.1:5265-6443 GCA_046295315.1 Hyphomicrobiaceae bacterium | reverse complement strand
TCGCCACCTGCTCGGCATCGACGAGTGGATAGGCCGCATTGTCAGCGGCGATGAGAAGGTGGAAACCGAGCAGATGCGCTCAGAGTGCAATCGCCATCGCTCACCATGTACCATGTCGATGACGCTCGCGCCGGCGAGACAAGAATGGCGAGCCGCTTTCACGTCGAAGCCGTTTCGATCAATTCGATCGCGGAATTGGCTGCCACCTCGAATGGCTCGAGCACGAGATCGGCCCCTGCGGCCTGCAGCAAAGGCGTGTCGCGCGCATCGCGGCTTCGCACCGCGATGCGGCCTTCATATCCTGCCCGCCGCAAGCCATGGATGACGGCGACTTGGCCTTCCTCGTGGGTGAGGCCGAGGTTGTGATCCGGGATCGCTGATATGACCCACTGGGTTGCATGGAGGGGAAGGGTGGCGACGAACTCTGGGTCTGCCGCATCGCCATAAAGAGCCGCGCCGCCGTGCTCGCGCCAGCGGCGAACGGCGACGGGGTCCACATCGATGGCCAGCACGCGGCGATCGCGCGCGTCGAGGCGCTTGGCTATTGCCGCGCCGAACCGTCCGAGACCAAACACGATGACATCGTAACCGGGCTTTGCGGCATCTGGGCAATCGGAGACCGCGCTGCGGCGCCGCTCGAACGGAGTGAGCAATGGCTCGAACAGGCGATAGAGCTGATGCGAGTATGTGATCATGTAGGTCGAGGCTGCGATCGTAATCAGGCCGACGAGCGTGACCAAACCGAGCGCGTCCGTCTGGACATGCCCGAGCGCCACTCCCATGGCCATGAAAATCAGCGAAAACTCGCTGATCTGTGCGACCGTTAGACCCGCCAGAAATCCGGTCCGCTTCCGATAGCCCATCGCCCCCATGATCGCCAACACGATGAGCGGATTTCCGATGAGCACGAAAAGCGACAAAATGATCGCGGGCAGAAGGCTGTCGAAGCCATGGCTCAGTTCAAGCTTTGAGCCGAGCGCGATGAAGAAGAACAGCAGTAGAAAATCCCGCAGCGGCGCCAGCCGCGCGGCAATCGCCTCGCGGTACGGCGTCGAGGCGAGCGCGACGCCCGCCAGAAGACCGCCGAGTTCCTTGCCGAACCCAAGATGATCGCCGATTGCTGCAAATGCGGCGGCAAGCGCGATCGCGAAGATCATGAGCAATTCGGGCGAACGGGC
>JBKBNR010000179.1:0-5255 GCA_046295315.1 Hyphomicrobiaceae bacterium | reverse complement strand
TCTTCTCCATGCCGGCGTCTCTGACCGGCCTGCCGCAGTTCGCCTATGTCACGGTCTGCCTGATCGTCCTGCGCGTCTCGCTCTCGGCCTTCGTGCTTCCCTTCACCGCCGTAGGGGCGGAGGTGACCGATGACTATCGCGAACGGGCGAGCATCGTGGTCACAGGCGTTGCCAGATAGCGCACGAAAAGCAGCACGGCGGCCAGCATGATGGCTCCGTACAGAAAAACGAATAGCACATCGCCGGCTGACGCTTGCGACTGCGTGCCGATGCCGATGGCCGACAGTACGATCATGCAGACGACAACAAATATATCCTGCACGATCAGGAAACCGAGGGCGATCTGCCCGTGCAGCGTCTCGGTCTCGTTTTTGTCGGACAACAGCTTGACGATGATGATCGTGCTCGAGAACGTCAGGGCCACGGCGATGTAGAGGCTGGTGACGACGTCGAAACCAAGTGGCAGGCATATCAAGAAGCCAATGCCAGCGGTGAAGAACACCTGGCCGAGACCCGTTGTCAGTGATACCGCGCCGAGCGAGCGCACCAGTTTGACGTCGAGCTTCAGGCCGACGAGAAACAGCAGAAGGGCAATGCCTAATTCCGACAGCAAAGCCAGTTTCTCGCTGGATTGCACGATATCCAGCGCCGTCGGACCCGCGAGAATGCCGACCGCGATGAAGGCGACGATCAGCGGTTGGCGCAGCAGGTTCGCGACCAGCCCAACAAACGCTGCCAGAGCCAACAGTGTCGTGGTCTCGACGAACAGCGAATGCTGAATGAAATCCTTCACCCGAGTGCCCCCTCGTGCCAGCGCGGCGCGACCTCAACTGTCCGGCGCAGTGCCCCTCAGTAGACGAGCCGTCCGCTGAATGCGACGGCTTCGCTTTCGCCCTTGCCTTTGGCCGAGGACTTGACGCCGGTGGGCGGGATTATCGCACCGATGACGACGGGCGCTTCACCGGCATCCCTCAACGCCGCAACGACGTCGCCGGCCCGTGCCTTCGCCGCGACGACGATCATGCCGACGCCGCAGTTGAACGTGCGCAGCATCTCGGCATCGTCGAGATGGCCGGTCGCCGCCAGCCAACCGAACACGGGCGGCACCGACGTCAGCTTGTCGAGATCGACGCGCGCCGCGACACCATCGGGCAGCACGCGCGGCAGATTTTCGGCGAGCCCGCCGCCGGTGATGTGCGACAGCGCCTTGACCGCGCCGGTCGCGCCGCCGCCGGTGGCACGGATGGCGGCGAGCAGCGGTTTGACGTAAATGCGCGTCGGCTCCAGCAGCGCTTGCGCCATCGTCAGACCGGCAGCGAAGGGGGCTGGCGCAAGCCAGTCGAGCCCGGCTTCGTCAACCAGTCGCCGGACCAGCGAATAGCCGTTGGAGTGCACGCCCGACGATGGCAGCCCGATCAGCACGTCGCCGACCGCAATGTCGGCGCGCGGCAGCAATTCGCCCCGCTCTGCGGCGCCGACCGCGAACCCGGCGAGATCGTAGTCCCCCGCCTTGTACATGCCCGGCATCTCGGCCGTTTCACCGCCGATGAGCGCCGCGCCAGCCTGCCGGCAGCCGTCCGCTATGCCGCCGACAACCGCCTTCGCGACCGCGACATCGAGCTTTCCACAGGCAAAATAGTCGAGGAAGAACAGCGGCTCGGCGCCCTGCACGACGAGATCGTTGACGCACATGGCGACGAGGTCGATACCGATGGTTTCGTGGCGGCCGGTATCGATGGCGATTTTCAGCTTGGTGCCGACGCCGTCGTTGGCGGCGACCAGGATCGGATCGCGGAATCCGGCGCGTTTCAGGTCGAACAAACCGCCGAAACCGCCGAGGTCGGCGTCCGCGCCGGGCCGTCGCGTCGCCTTGACCAGCGGCTTGATCGCTTCCACAAGGGAATTGCCCGCGTCGATATCGACGCCGGAGGAGCGATAGGTGATCGGAGTGGGTTTGCCGGGGGATGCGGGTTTGCCGGTGGTATCTTGCGCCATGTCGCCTCTCTGGCCGGTGTGCACGTGCTCGCCGGCACGGTCTGCCGATGCCAGTCGGCGGCCGGCCGGAGCGAGGCGCAGTTCGACGTGGCGTGTTAGCAGCTATGCAACGGTCAGCAAAGTGCCCCGCTCCGGTTTTCGGGTATGACGGACGGTGCACGGTGAGGTATCGACGGGCTTTCGAGGTGCCAGGCCGGTGGACCGCGGCCACTGGCATCGGGCCGCCGATGCAGGCGGCGACCAAACGAGGAGCGGCCAGAACGGCATGACCAATCTCAGCGCCGGATCACCAATTTCATGGCGCGCACTGCCGATAGCGCGCGCCGATACCGCAATCGCCGCGGCGCTGATGGCAGCCGCCGCCCTGATGCTGCCGCAACCGGTCAGCGCCCAGCGCGCCGGCGGCAACGTCTACACGATCGCCAATTATCCGGTCGAGGCGACGGCGGCGAATGCGGTCGCGGCGAAGGAGCAAGCCATTGCAGAGGGGCGCAAGGCGGCGTTCCGCTCGCTGCTGAAACGCATCGTGCCGGTGACGTCGTATCCACGCCTGAAGGCCCTGGCCGAAGTCCCGATCGCACCGCTGTTCGATGGTTTCGCCGTTCGTTCCGAACGCAACTCGACGACCTCCTATATCGCGTCGCTCGACTTCACGTTCCGCGCCGATGCCGTGCGCGCCCTGCTGCGCCGCGACGGCGTGCCCTTCGTCGACGACAAGGCGGGCGAGGTCGTCCTGATCGCCGCCGTGCGCGAGGCAGGAAAGCTGGTCCGCGAGGGCGCGGCGGCGGAAAGCTGGAGCGGCATCTGGCGCGACCTCGATACCGCCCATACGATCACGCCGTTGCGCATCGACGCCGTCAAGCCGGTCATTCACAATGATACGCTGCAGATGCTGGTCACCGGTGACGACAGTGCCATCCGCGTTTTCGCCAGCGAATACGGCGCCGAGGCCGTACTCACTGCCATCGCCGAGGTCGACCGGCCGGCCGGGCGGCTGAACGTGATCCTCGCCGGGCGCGACGGCGCGGGTGTTTTCAATCTGCGCCGCGCCTACCGGCTGGTCGACGGCGACGTGCCCTACACCATGGAACTGGCGGCGGTGATCTCGCTCGGGATCATCGAGGGCCGATGGAAGGCGCAGAAGACCCGCTATCTCGGCAGCGACACGGCGGTCGGCGGCGGCGCTTATGGCGATACACCGTCCGGGGCGGGGGCCGGCGTCAGCGTCCAGATCGAAGCCGAGTTCGCCGGCTTGAGCGAGTGGAACCGGATGCGCGAAGCGCTCGAGACAACGCCAGGGGTCGGCGGCATCGCGGTCGCCGCCGTGTCGGCGCGCGGCGCTGATCTGGCGCTCAGCTACCCCGGCGGTGGCGAAGCGCTGGCCAACGCTCTCGCGGCGCGCGGGTTGAGCTTGACCGATCTCGGTGGCGTCTGGCTACTCAAGAACCGATACTGAATTCTCGCCCTGGAGACGGCAGGCAAGCCCCACCACCGGACAGTCCATTGAGCATCCCGAACATCATCACGCTCATTCGTGTATTCCTGGTTCCGATCGTCTTCTGGCTGCTTCTCAACGGCGAGATGAAGGCCGCGTTCTTCCTGTTCGTCGTCGCCGGCATTTCGGACGGTGTCGACGGCTTCCTGGCCAAGCGCTACGGCATGGCAACCGAACTCGGCGCCTACCTCGATCCCCTCGCCGACAAGCTGCTGCTGGTCTGCATCTTCCTGGCCCTGGGTTTCGCTGGCCACATCCCGTCGTGGCTCGTCATCGGCGTCGTCATGCGTGACCTGCTGATCGTCACCGGCGTCATGCTGTCGTGGTTGCTCGGCAACCCGGTGCCGATTCATCCCCAATACATTTCGAAAACCAACACCGTGGCGCAGATCGTGCTCGCCGCCGTCGTGATGGCCGATCTGGGATTCGGGCTCGGTCTCGCGAACCTGCGCACGGCGCTGGTCTGGATCACGGCGGCACTCGTCGTCGCCTCGCTCGCCGCTTATGCCAGAACCTGGTTGCTGCACATGTCGGGCTATGAGGTCGACGCGCCGCAACTGAAAGCTGGTCACGATGCGCCCCTGCGGCGCGACGCCCGCAACGAGCGCCCGACGCCGTAGCGCGTCCGTATTTGACCGGGTGTAGACTGGGCGAGATAGAATTCAACGACGGCTCTGCATCCGACGTCTGGCAGCGGTCTGCAGCAGGGTGCGTTACCAATCGTCAGATGCAAAAACCGCACGAGAATCGGATCCTGGCTAATGTTCCTTCTGGCTCCGACATCTGGTCTCCACCTCGGCGAACCGAGGGCCGAATGTCGGAGCTGGAGCACGAGGGCGCAACGGCCGACGCCGGACACGCCCGGACACCATCGGATGATCGAGGCGAGGGGGGAAGAGGCATGAGGCAATCCGCACAAGGTCCGGCCGGCGGCATCGGTCTCGAACGGCAGGCGTTGTTCTGGATCGCGGTCGCGGCCGTCGTCGTCGTACTGGTCGGCCTGCTGCGCGAGATCATGCTGCCGTTCGTCGCCGGTGTCGTGATCGCCTATTTCCTCAACCCTCTGGCCGACGCGCTGGAGCGGCTCGGCATGCCGCGCATGCTCGCCGCCGTGACGATCATGTTCTTCGCGATTCTGGCCCTCATTATTGCGGCCATCTTCGTTCTGCCGCTGTTGGTGGCGCAGGCCGAGCAACTGGCGTCAGCACTCCCCGACGAGATCGCGCGCCGCTCGGCGCAGATCGAGACTTTCGCCCGCGACCGCCTCGGCGACCGCTTTCCCGGCATCGCGACGAGCTTCCGCAACGCACTCGACGGCGTGTCACAGAACTGGGCGGCGATCGCCGCGTGGCTCGCCTCGTCGCTGTGGAGCCAGGGGCTGGCGGTGGTCAATTTTGTATCGCTGCTACTGGTCACACCACTCGTCGTATTCTACCTCCTCGTCGACTGGCACGCGATGATCGCGCGGATCGACAGTTGGCTGCCGCGCGACCACGTCGGCGTTCTGCGCCGCCTCGCGAGCGACGTCGATGCCTCCGTTGGCGCGTTCATCCGCGGTCAGGGCACGGTCTGCCTCATCCTCGGCACGTTCTACGCCATCGGCCTCAGCGCCATCGGCCTCAGGTACGGTCTCCTGGTCGGCCTCGCAACGGGCATCATGTCGTTCGTGCCGTTCGTCGGCTGGACGCTCGGGCTGATCGTATCGAGCATTCTCGCCATCGTGCAGTTCTGGCCCGACTACACGCCGCTGGCGATGGTGGTGGGA
>JBKBNR010000178.1:0-6452 GCA_046295315.1 Hyphomicrobiaceae bacterium | reverse complement strand
GGTGGTGCCTCGGTCGGCGACCATGATCTCGTCGTGCCGGCACTGCAAGCGGCCGGCATGACGCTCGATTTCTGGCGGATCGCGATGCGGCCCGGCAAGCCGCTGATCTTCGGACGACGTGGCGAGCAGCGCGTCATCGGCGTGCCCGGCAACCCGGTCTCGTCGTTGATCTGCACGCGCGTCTTCGTGGTGCCGCTGATCGCGCACCTGCTCGGCGAGACCGCCGCCGCGCCCGACCGACCGACGCCTGCGATCGTCACGGGACCGCTGGAGGCGAACGGACCGCGCCGCCATTACATGCGCGCGACGACCATCGGGCGCGACGGTGGCCGCCGGCTCGTGCAGGTGGTGCCATCCCAGGACAGCTCACTCCTGTCCCCTCTCGCCGCCGCCGACTGCCTCATCGTCCGCGAGCCGCAGGCTGGCGCTGCCGCTGCCGGCGACGAGATCGCGGTACTGGATTTGGATTTCTGATCATACCGCCCCGATTGGTGAGGCGCTCCCGGCGTCGCCGGCTCGCGCAAAAATTGTAGCGACACACCTTGCGGAACACCAAGAGAACGGTTAGGGTACATTAACGGTTTTTTCACGAGAGTCGGATTTGAACAGCGGCCGGTTCGGCTCGAGGCTCGCGAGGAGGGACACCCGTGCTGACACAGAAGCAGAAAGAACTTTTGCTGTTCATACATGAGCGGATGCAGGCCGAGGGCGTGCCACCGTCGTTCGACGAGATGAAGGATGCCCTCGATCTCAAGTCGAAGTCCGGTATTCACCGGCTCATCACGGCGCTGGTCGAGCGCGGGTTCATTCGTCGCCTGCCGCATCGCGCGCGGGCCATCGAGGTCATCAAGTTGCCGGAAGGCACGGAGGCACCGGCCAAGCGCCCGGGCTTCCAGCCGAGCGTGATCGAGGGCAGCCGCAAACATATAGAACTGACGCCGCCGCCATCGGTGACCATCGACAGCCGCACGGTTTCGGTGCCGGTGATGGGGCGCATCGCCGCCGGCACACCGATCAGCGCGCTGCAGAACCATTCCCACGATATCGCCTGCCCGCCCGACCTGCTGACCAACGGCGAGCATTTTGCCCTGGAGGTGAAGGGCGATTCGATGATCGAGGCCGGCATCCACGACGGCGACCTCGTGATCATCCGCCGCTGCGACAACGCCGAAAACGGCGACATCGTGGTGGCGCTCGTCGAAAAGGAAGAAGCGACGTTGAAGCGGTTGCGCAAGAAGGGCACGACGATCGCGCTCGAAGCCGCCAACCCGGAATTCAAGACGCGCATTTTCGGACCCGACCAGATCGACATCCAGGGCCGCCTCGTCGGCCTCATCCGTCGGTATTGATCCCCTTCAGGGGCCGGCATCGAGCGTCGCGGCTGCATCCTCGGCGTCGGGACGGCGCGTTGCCAGCAATTCGGCAAGGCCTAGGCTGGCGAATTCCGGCAATCGCGACGGCATCGGTAAGGGCACTGTTGACGCGCCAGCCGTCGCCCGGTTCCATTGCGGTCGCGACCACGGCCGCCGGCCGAACCGCCCGAAAACGGTCTCGATGCGAACGCTACGCGGTGCCTCGACGTAGACGGCGTGGGTGCCGAAAGCGCTCACCGCCGGACGATCGACGATGGCGACCTGCGGCGCGCATCCGGGCGGCGCCGCCACGAAGGACACGACGACGTCGGCTCGGCGGCAATCGGCGGCGACGGCGGCGGGGTGGCGCGGTATGGCGATCCGCGTCCCGCCGATCACCGTGGCGCATCCGATGCCGTCGCAACGCAGCGGCGCGACACGGGCTTCGCCGCCCCTCGGCGCGGCAACCGTGCCAGCGCCCGATTGCAGCGCCGGCGCCGCGCGCGCAACGCTTGGCGTCGGATCGTCCAGTTCCTGCGCCGCGAGCAGCGATTGCCGGGCATCAACGATGTCGGCCGCTTGGCGCCCGTCGCCGTCGTGCTCCAGCCATTGCTCGATTTCGAACCGCGCGCCCGGCACCGTCAGAAACGCGAGGGTGCCATCGGCGCCACGAATGGCGACGAGATCGCCGCTTCGCCCGACCAGCAGATCCGGTGCGGCGCGGAGTGGCGCGAGGCCGAGGCCTGCGGCAATGGCGACGAGACCCAACAGTCGCCATCGCGCATGCCACAGAAGCAGCCACAAGCCGCCGCCGAGCATCATCGCGAATGCCGCGTCCGGCATCGCCCGGAAGTGCGCCACCGCTCCCGGCAGGGCAGCGACGCGCCGCGCCACATCGGTCATCGCATCGATGCCGGCACCCATGATCAACAGCGGGCCCGCCTCAAGGCCGAACGGCACCGCCACCAGCGTCGCCAGCGCCGCCGGCATCACCACCAGGTTCGTCAACGGCACGGCGATGAGATTGGCGATGACCGCATACTGCTGGCTCTTGTGGAAATGATACGCCGCGAACGGCGCCACGGCCGCGCTGGCGACGAGCGTCGAGAATACGATGCCGCCGAAGAACAGCGCGCCTTTCAGCCAGAGCCCGAGGCCCAGACGGCGTTCGCGGTCGGCGAGCCGGTCGCGCAGCGCTTCGTAGGCGGCGACCAGCGCCACGACAGCCGCGAACGACATCTGGAAGCCGGCGTCGAGAAGGCTTTCCGGATAGATCACCAGAATGACCAGCGCCGACACCGCGACGTTGCGCATCGCAATCGCCGGCCGGTCGAGCAGCACCGCGAGGAACATCACTGCGATCATGATGAAGGAGCGGATGGTGGCGAACGATCCACCGGAGATCGCGAGGTATCCGAGCGACGCCAGCAGGGCGACGACCGCCGCCCATTTCTTGGTCGGCCGCCGCAACGCGATACCCGGCGCCAGCGCCAGGAAGAACCGCACCACCCAGAACACCGAGCCGCCCATGATCGCCATGTGCAGACCCGAAATCGACAGAATATGGAAAAGGCCGGAGTCACGGTAGGCCTCGTTGGTGGCGTTTGAAATGGCGCCGCGCTCGCCGGTGATGAGCGCCGCCGCGATCGCGCCCGTCTCGCCGGGCAGCACGGCGGCGATGCGCGCGTTGATCGCCTGCCGGACCGTTTCGATCGCCGCGGCGAGGCGCATCGACGCCGGCGCTCGGCCGGCCGCATCGTCCCGGCGCGGCGGCTGTAAGGCGTACCCGACCCCACCGAGGCGCTGAAAGAACGCGTAGCGCGCGAAATCGTAGCCGCCCGGCACGGCGGCGGTCGCCGGCGGCGACAGACGCGCCACGACCACGATGGCCTCGCCCGGCGAAAGAGCCGTGCGCGGACCGGGCACGGACAGCCGGACGCGGTGCGGTGTCGATGCAGTGTCCAGCCCCGCGATGTTCGTGACCCGCAACGTCACGCGCGCGCCGCCCTCGGCGCGTGGCTCGACGAGCGTTACGAAGCCGCGCAACTCCGCCGCCGGCAATTCCGAGACGAGTACGGGAGACGTCACGACACCCGTCCGCAGCGTCACGAGCGCGAAGCCGGCCGCGCCGAGCGCCAGCATGGCCGTTGCCATGTCACCGAACGTCCCCCACCCCGCAACGCGGCGCAGCACCACCGCCGCCACCACGGCAAGCCCACCCGACCACAACGGCGGCTCCACCGGCAGCGCGAAATAGATCGCGATACCGCAGCCGAGAAACACCGGCACCCAGTTGAACCAGCGCGACCGCTCGGCCTCCAGCGCGTCCGCCACCCACGCCCACACGGCGGGCGCGCGCGGCGTCGCGCCGTCTGTCACGTGCGATGAAGCCAACGCCGCGCCCGCGTCCGCCATAACTCCCGGCCCTTACCCCCTGCCGCGCCGCGTGCTAAACGCCGCCGAGCCAATTCAAGTCCGGCGCCGGTCACCGTTGGCGCCATCAGGGATCATGACAGAAGCGATGACCGATAGACAGACGACGTCCGCAGCCACCCTCGCCGCCACACCCGTGGTGCGCTTCGCGCCTTCTCCGACCGGATATCTGCACATCGGCGGCGCGCGGACGGCACTGTTCAACTGGCTCTATGCCAAGGCCCGTGGCGGCACATTTCTGTTGCGGATCGAAGATACCGACCGCGAGCGTAACAACGAAGCCGCGGTATCGGCCATCCTCGACGGGTTGCGCTGGCTGGACCTCGGCTGGGAAGGCGAGGCGGTCTCGCAGTTCGCCCGCGCCGCACGTCACCGAGAGGTCGCCGAGGCAATGCTGGCCGCTGGCCACGCCTATCGCTGCTACAGCTCACCTGCGGAAATCGAGGCGGCGCGCGAAGCCGCGAAGGCCGAGAACAAGTCGCGCAAGGAGCGGGGCCGCACGGATTTCCTGCCGGAGCTTTTCATCTCGCCCTGGCGCGACCGCAGCGACGCCGACGCGCCGGCCGGCGTGCGCCCGGCGATCCGCCTCAAGGCGCCGCGCGACGGGGTCACCACGGTCGAGGACCGGGTGCAAGGCACCGTCACGTTTCCCAACAAGGACCTGGACGATCTCATCATCCTGCGGTCCGACGGCAACCCGACGTACAACCTCGCCGTCGTCGTCGACGACCACGACATGGGCGTGACGCACGTCATCCGCGGTGTCGACCATCTGACCAACGCGGCGCGCCAGACGCAGATCTATCAGTCGATGGGCTGGCCGGTGCCGGTCTGGGCGCATGTGCCGCTGATCCACGGCGCCGACGGGGCGAAGCTCTCCAAGCGTCACGGCGCGCAGGGCATCGAAGAGTATCGCAGCATGGGCTATCTGCCGGTCGCCCTGCGCAACTACCTCGTGCGGCTCGGCTGGAGCCACGGCGACGACGAGATCATGTCGACCGAACAACTCATCGCCTGGTTCGACATCGACGCCATCAACAAGAGCCCGGCGCGCTTCGACTTCAAGAAGCTCGACGATCTCAATGGGCACTACATCCGCCAGACGAGCGACGACGAGTTGGCCGACCGCGTGCGCGAGATGCTGCCGCATCTGGATTTCACGGCCCTCACCGCACTGGACGCCGATCCGAAAGCTCCCTCACGCGCCGATGTAACGCTCGCCCGGCAGGTTCTGGCCCTGCTCCCCGACACGACGACCGGCAAGCTGCTCGCCGCCAGGTTCGCCGCCGCAGGATGGGACCGCTTCGCCGCCGCCATCCCGTCGCTCAAAGAGCGATCGAAAACGCTCGCGGAACTCGTCGGGGGCGCGCTCTACATCGTCGCAGCGCGCCCGCTGCGCCTCGACGACAAGGCGGCGAAACTGCTCGACGCGGGATCACGCCAACTGATCGCGGCAATCGCGGCCCGTCTTGCCGGCGTCGACGAATGGACCGCTGCCGCATTGGAAGCGGCGGTGCGCGACTACGCGGAAGCCAACGACCTGAAGCTCGGCAAGGTGGCGCAACCGCTGCGCGCGGCGTTGACCGGATCGTCGGTGTCGCCGCCGGTGTTCGATGTCATGGCGGTGATCGGGAAGCGAGAATCGCTGGCGCGGCTCGGCGACCAGGCCGCGTGAGCCCCAGTCCAGCAGCGGGCGCATCAGCCATGCTGCGACTGCACAAGCCGCCGCGCGTTGCGGCCGACGAGGCAAACTAGGTGCGGCACCACTGCATCACCAACATCATGTTTTGCATATTGAAATTCGGCAACTGCAACCGCCCGGCTAATCCATTGGTTATCTTGCCGCATGGCAAGATGTGGGCTACCACAGACATGCAAATGCGCTGAAGGTTTCAGCATCGGCGAAACATGCGCGAAAGTTGTGCAAGTACGCCCGCTCTTGCTGCCGCATGAGGCCCGATCTGACGCAGCGCTGCCCCACGACACGAGGCCAAGCACGAGACCCAGGGGACCGATCCATGACAGCTGACGACAGCTCGACCGGCAAGAACAACGCCCGCCTGAGCATCAATGGTAAGACTTCCGAGATGCCGATCCGATCTGGCACCATCGGCCCCGACGTCGTCGATATCGGCCGCTTGTACCGTGATACGGGCTGCTTCACCTACGATCCGGGCTTCACGTCGACGGCGAACTGTTCGTCGAAGATCACCTATATCGATGGCGACAAAGGCGTGCTGCTGCATCGCGGTTATCCGATCGACCAACTCGCGGAGAAATCGAACTTCCTCGAAGTCTGCTACCTGCTGCTCAACGGTGAATTACCGACCAAGGCCCAGTTCAACGAGTTCGATGCGGCGATCACCCGCCACACCATGGTCCACGAGCAGATGACCCGCTTTTACACGGGCTTCCGTCGTGACGCACATCCGATGGCGGTGGTGTGCGGCGTGGTCGGCGCCATGTCGGCGTTCTATCACGACAGCACCGACATCAACGATCCCGAGCAGCGCCGCATCGCCGCCAACCGCATGATCGCCAAGATGCCGACCATCGCCGCCATGGCGCACAAGTATTCGGTCGGACAGCCGTTCATCTATCCGCGCAACGACCTCGATTACGCGGCGAACTTCCTGCAGATGTGCTTCGCGGTGCCGTGCGAGCCCT